>JBBRID010000203.1:0-7350 GCA_038221635.1 Burkholderiales bacterium | reverse complement strand
TGTAAACCAATTGCTGCCGGAAAGCCGATCCTGCATCGCGCAATGGCTGCCCGTTCCACGAGATGCCTCCGGCGGCCGGCGTCGAGAGCCCGCTCAACAGGCGCAGCAGACTGGTCTTGCCGCGCCCGTTGGCGCCTCGGATCCAGACGATCTGGCCGGCGTCGACGACCAGATCGAGCCCGTGAAACAGCATCCGATCACCGCGCCGGCACGCCAGATCGACCGCGGCGAGGCGCCCGACTTGGCTCGCGATCGATGACGTGGACGGACTGGAAGTGGGCATCGCGGGGAGATCGAGAAGCGAAAGTGCGTGGAGCGACAGCGCGGGTCTGGGCCGCCAAGCGGTCTGGAACCGATCCCGGAGCGTGCAAGCCTGCATCGAGTGTCTCAGTCAACCCTCTAGCATACCGGCGACACCAAACACTGGCCGAATGGCGGGTCATCACCTGGCCAGGGATTTTGGCCGGAGCCACAACGAGCGCCATTGAGGCAGTGCAAAGGCGATGCCCAGTGCCGTACCGGCCAGCACGTCGTAGACCACGTGTTGCCGGGTGGCAATGGTCGACCACATGATGGCCAGGCACCAGACGCCATTGAGCCAGCGCATGGCCGCCGGCGCACCCATCTCGATCAGCTCGATGTGCAGCCAGAAGGCGGCGAATACGGCGAAAGCGACATGCATCGACGGGCATGCGTTGCCCGCCACATCGACGGTCTTCAGGAACTGAATCGACGGGTGCTGAGTCCAGTCGACGCCGAAATCCGGCACCGTGGTCGGCCAAAGCATGAAGATGGCCAGCCCGGACAATGACAGCAGGACACTGGCAATGCCGAAACGGGCCAATTCGGCCAGGTTTTTGAGCAAGGCGGGAGCCAGCGATACGTACAGCCAGAGCGAAAAATACACCGGCAAGGCAGCAGGCTCGAAGCCGATGGCGTAGTCCAGCCAGATCGCCGGCACGACGCTCGGCTCGAACCGAGGATGGCGCATCACCCAGAAATAGGCGATGAAGAAGAGGCCGATGCCCAATGTGGTTGCGATCATCTTGACCCACCAGCCTGCGCAGATACGTGCCCATGCGTCTGCGCGGTATCCTGACATGCCGCCGCGCTCGCGCCGGCTTGCCACGCTGCTTGCGAGAGGTTCGGGATCGATGATGGCTCCTTGGGCTGTCCGGCGCTCGAGAGGCTGCAAGTATCCGACATCGCAGCTGAAGCCGACCGCAGCTGCGCGCCCGTCTGAAACCGAGGCGCGCTCACCCTCGGGACTTGTTCAGCGTCGCCTCAGGGCAACGCTGAACAAGTCCCTCGCGGCGAGCGCATCCTTGCTTGCGGCGGTCTGCGGCGTTGCAAATCCTCGCCGTAGCTGGGGCTATGGCTGTGGTTTGCGCCTTGCAGCCCATCCGAAACCAAGGCGCCCTCGCTCGCAGGGACTTGTTCAGCGTCGCCTTAGAATTGCCCCTTTGACCATTCGGTTGCTGGGAGGGTCGTGTCTACGTCCGCACAAGAAATTCTGCCAGGCGGCGGGAATGATCAGTCGATCGGCCAACCGCCCGGCCAGTCGAATTCAGAAATCGAAGCCGAATTGGCCGGCCTGATGGTTCAGGCACTGAATCTGGAGGTCGCGCCTGCCGAGATCGATCCAGTCGCGCCGCTTTATGGTGATGGTCTGGGTCTCGATTCGATCGACATTCTCGAAGTCGCACTCGAGGTGTCGCGCCGCTATGGCTTCGAGCTGCGCTCCGACGACGAGCACAACAAGCACATCTTTGCGTCGCTGCGCAGCCTGGCTGCGCATGTCGCGGCGCATCGCACGCGCTGATCTTGGTCGCCCCAACGCAATGACGGCGTGGCGCCTGGTGCTGGGGCTGCTGGCAGTCGCCGTCTATCTGGCGCTGTCGCACTGGCTGACCTTGCACGCCGCTGATCGGCCCTGGGCGCTCGCCGCCTGCCTCGCACCGTTGTGGATCGGCGCTGCGGTGGTCGCGCTGCGACAGCGTTCCGTGCTGGGGATGCTTGCGCTGGTGGCGGTCGCCTTGCTGGTGGGCCTGGTGGTCGCGCGCGGCGGGTTGGGCGATGTTCGCCAGCTTTATCTGCTTCAACATGCCGGCATCCACATCGCGCTGGGTGCGGTCTTCGCGAACAGCCTTCGAGGTGGCCGTCTGTCGCTGATCGGCGGCGTTGCGACCCGCGTTCATGGTGTGCTGACACCGGCGATGCAAACCTACTGCCGCGCAGTGACCATCTCCTGGGTAATTTATTTCGTGGCGATGGCGCTGCTTTCGGTCGTCGTCTACCGGTTCTTCAGCTGGACCGCCTGGTCGACGCTGGCCAATATCGTCACGCCGCTGGCGATCGGCGCGTGGTTTGCCGGTGAGTTCGTTTTGCGCTACTGGTTGCACCCCGAGTTCGAACGGGCCACCTTGATGCAGGCAGCCCGAGCCTACACCCGGGCTTCGCCGAGGTGAGCGTCGGCGAAGCGGCTCCTTTGCTCGTCGCGGAAGACCTCGACGCGCCGCTCGCATGGCGCGACGGGCGGCCGATCAGCGCGCAGCAATTTCTGGCCGATGCCTGCGCTCTTGCCGAGCGCCTTCCAGCGCGGGGGCAGGTGATCAACCTGTGCGGCGACCGCTACCGGTTTGCCGTCGGCCTGGCTGCCGGCCTGCTGCGCGGCCATCTCAGCCTGTTGCCACCGAACGTTCTGCCCGAGACGCTGACCGCACTCGATGCGAATGGAGACGGGCTGTACATCCTCGGCGATGGCGCCGCGGTAGCGGATGTTGGTCTGAAACAGTTGCAGGTGCCGCTCGAGCATGCAGATGTCGGGTTGACTCGGGGCGTCCCGCAGATCGCTGGCCAGCAACTGGTGGCCTGCTTGCTGACTTCGGGTTCGACCGGTGCGCCGCAGCCACACGCCAAGCGCTGGGATGATCTGGTCCTCAACATCAACGCCGCGGCGACGCGATTGGCCGAATTTTTGCAGCGGTCCGATCTCAGCGGGCTGGCCATCGTGGCCACCGTGCCCGCGCAACACAGCTACGGCCTCGAGTCGACGGTCTTGCTGGCACTGCTGGGCGGCGCAGCCTTCGATGCCGGGCGGCCTTATTTTCCGGCCGACATCGTGCAGGCTTTGAACCGCGTGCCGCGCCCTCGTGCGCTGGTGACAACGCCGTTTCATCTGAAGACGCTGCTGCAATCGGGCGTCGACTTGCCGCCGGTGGATCTTCTGCTCAGCGCCACCGCGCCGTTGTCTCCGCAACTGGCGCTGCAGGCCGAGCGGGCCTTCGGTGGCCCTTTGGTGGAAATTTACGGTTGCACCGAGGCAGGCCAGGTGGCCAGCCGCCGGACGGTTGCCGGCGATCTCTGGCAAACCTTCGATTCGCTGACGATCAGTCGCCAGCCTGCCGATGATGGTGAAACCACGGACCGTTTCCATGTCCGCGGTGGCCATGTGCGGGTTCCGACGCCGCTGGCCGATATCCTGCACCTTGAAAGCTCCAGCCACTTTCGCCTGCTCGGTCGAGCCAACGACCTGATCCATGTGGCCGGCAAACGAAGCTCGCTCGGGCACTTGAATTTCCATCTGAACAGCATCGATGGCGTGCTCGACGGCGCGTTCTGGTTGCCCGACGAAATCGTCGACGCCGTGGTCCGCCCGATCGCCTTCGTCGTTGCACCGCAACTCACTGCTGCGCAAATCATCGCGGCCTTGCGCAGCAGGATCGAAGCTGTTTTCGTGCCGCGGCGAATCGTCTTCGTCGACGCCTTGCCGCGCGAAGCATCGGGCAAACTGACGGCGCAGGCGCTGCGCCAGGTGGCGCAGGCGCGGCTTGGCGGCGGTGGATGATGACGGCGCTTGTCGTGCAGCGGTTGATTGCCGCAGACCATCCGGCTTTCGACGGTCATTTCCCCGGGAATCCGGTGCTCCCGGGTGTCGTGCTGCTGTGCGAGGTGGTGCAGGCGATCCGGTCTGTCCCCGAGATGGCCCGCGCGATTGGCCCCGAGCCCTTGCTTGTAGCTGCCAAATTCGTCGCACCGGTGCGCGCCGGATGTTCGCTGCAGATCGGCCTGCGGCTGCTGGAGGGCGCACTGAGCTTCGAGGTGAGCGTCGGCGCAACCATCGTCGCCAAGGGGCGCTATCAAGCGCTGCCAGAGCGGGCGTCCGCACAGTGAGCGGACCAGCCGCAGGAGGCGAGGCTCCAAGCTGGGCCAGTACGCCGGAGCGCAGCAACCGGTTTGCGCTGCAATTGATGAGCTGGATTGCTCTGCATTGCGGACGGCCGTTCGCGCGGCTGCTGTTGCATCCGATCACGCTGTACTTCCTGCTGTTTGCGCCTACGCCGCGGCGCCACGCTCGCCGGTTCCTCGGTCGGGCGCTGGGGCGCCCCGCGACCTGGCGCGACGCGTATCGCAATGTCCACGCCTTCACGGCCACCATTCTGGATCGTGTCTACCTGCTCGGCGGTCGAAGCGATCTGTTCGACGTGAGGGTGTTCGGCGAAGAGCTGGTCTTCCAAACCCTGGCCGAAGGGCGCGGGGCCTTTCTGGTCGGTGCCCATGTGGGCAGTTTCGAGGTGCTTCGCACCGTCGGCGCGGGGCGCAGTGGCTTGCGCATCGCGATGGTCATGTATCCGGACAACGCACGCATGATCAACCATACCCTGCGTGCCATTGCGCCCGACTATGTGCCGCAGATCATCTCGCTGGGACGCAGCGAATCGATGCTTGCGGTTCGCGATTGGCTCGATTCGGGTGGACTGGCCGGGATTCTGGCCGACCGCGCCTTGCCCGCCGAATCGCAGCGCGGCGCCGGTGTGGCAATCGATTTTCTGGGCCACCCAGCCCTTTTCAGCGACGCACCGTTCCGCTTGGCGGCCCTGCTCGGACGCAAGGTGATTCTGATGGCCGGCCTGTACCTTGGTGGCGCCCGCTACGATGTGCAATTCACGACGCTGGCCGATTTCAGCGAGCGTCTTGCCGACCCCGTTCAGCGCGAGGCGCGATTGCGTGCAGCGGTGGTCGCCTACGCGCGAGGACTCGAGAAAATCTGCCGCGAACAGCCCTACAACTGGTTCAATTTTCATGATTTCTGGAGTGAAGATGGGGCCTGAGGCGATGCAGCACTGGTCTACGCGGTGCCGTCGGCCGCGTCGTCGCTGGGTGGGCGGCGCGCTCGCCATGCTGCTGACCATCGCCGCGTGGCCGGCCCTGGCCTTCGACATCGACGGGCTGATGACGCTGCTCGCGCAGCGCCGCAGCGGCGAGGCCGCATTCAGTGAGCAACGTTTCGTGCAAGGCATCGACGTGCCGCTGCAGTCGAGCGGCGTGTTGAGTTTCGATGCGCCGGATCGGTTTGTCCGCCGCACCCTGAAGCCGCGGCCTGAAACGATGGAGGTCGAAGGCAACAAGATCACGTTGAGTCGCTCCGGTCGCAGCCGCAGTTTCAGCCTCGATGCGGCACCGGAGATGCTGGGTCTCGTCGAAGCCGTGCGAGCCACGTTGACCGGCAATGGTGCGACGATCCGGCGCCATTTCAAGGCCGATGTGAGCGGCGATGCCGAGCGCTGGAAGCTGGCGCTGATTCCGCTCGAGGCAGGCCAGGTGACGCGCATACGCATCACCGGCCAGCGCGGCGAGTTATCGCAGATCGAAATGGAATTGCTTGGCGGTGATCGATCGCTGATGACGATCGAGCCGCTGCGTGCCGACAAGACGGCGACGACCGCGACGCCGCCGTGAGCGCCGAGGCGGGGCGCACGCCGGAGCCGCCTGCCGGTGCCGGGCACCGAACGCGTCGCGTCGCGCTGGTGATCGTGCTGTGGTTGATGACGATGGCTGGCGCAGTGGCGTTGATCGCCGACATTCCCTTCGTTGCCGACCTGTCGGCTTTCCTGCCGAAAAGCCCCAACCCGCGCCAGCGGCTGCTGATTGAGCAGCTGCAAAGTGGTGTCGCCGCCCGCACTTTGCTGATGGCGATCGAAGGCGGTGACGCCGACTCGCGTGCCACGGCTTCGCGCGCGCTTGCGTCCACGCTGCGCAGCAGCGGCCGGTTCGAACAGGTGCAGAACGGTGCCGACGACGCCGGGGCCCTGCAGGCTGCCGGCCAGTGGCTGTTCGAACACCGCTACCAGCTCAGCCCGGCCATCGATGCGCAGCGGTTCAGTGTGGCCGGTCTGCGCGATGCGATCGACGAAACCGTTTCGCTGCTGGGTACACCGGCCGGCAACCTGGTCAAGGCGACCCTCGAGCGCGATCCGACTGGCGAAACGCAGCGCATCGCAGAGGCCTTGTTGCCGGTACAGGCGCCTCGCAGTGAAAACGGGGTCTGGGTCGCGCGTGACGGTCCGCGGGCGCTGCTGCTCGCCACGACCCATGCGGCGGGCGCCGATCTGGACGGCCAGCAGCAGATGTTGGCCGCCGTGCAATCCGCTTTCCAGCCGTTGGCCAGCCAGGGTCTGCAACTGCGGCTCAGCGGCGCGCCGGTGTTTGCAGTGCAAAGCAGATCGCAGATCGAGCACGAGGTCAAATTGCTGGCCATCGCTGGCAGCCTGGTGGTTGGCGGGCTGTTGCTGTTTGCGTTCGGCAGTCTGCGAGCGTTGCTGGTTGCGCTGCTGCCGGTGGTCACCGGCGTCGTTGCCGGGGTCGTCGCAGTCGGCCTGGGTTTCGGGCAGATCCACGGCATTACGCTAGCCTTCGGTAGCACCTTGATCGGCGAGGCGGTCGACTATGCGATCTACTATTTGATCCAGGCGCGCAGCGATGGCGCGGCGGGCAGTGGCTGGCGGCGCTGGCGCGACCTCAACTGGCCGACGGTCCGGCTCGGGCTGCTGACCTCGATCTGCGGCTTCGCTGCCTTGTTGTTTTCGGGCTTTCCGGGGCTGGCGCAGCTCGGCCTGTTCTCGATCGCCGGCCTTTGCGGGGCGGCGGTGGCGACCCGGTTCATGTTGCCGGTACTGGTTCCGGATGGCGCGACCGGACGGGGCTTGCGTCACCATCTCGGCGCGTTTGCGCACCACGCGTTTGCCCGGCTGCCCCGACTGCGGCCGCTGGTCTGGCTGCTCGGTCTGGCTGCGTTGGTGGTGGTCGGCAGTCAATGGACACACCTGTGGCGTGGCAGTCTGGGTTCGCTGAGCCCGGTCTCGCAAGCCGCCCAGGATCTGGACGGCCGATTGCGTGCCGATCTCGGTGCCAGCGACCCGCGCACGCTGGTGGTTGCCAGCGGGCCGGACATCGAATCGGGGCTGCAGGCTGCCGAAGCGGCGATTCCGCGTCTGGACGCGCTGGTCGACCAGGGTCTGCTGGCCGGCTACGAGTCGCCGACGCGATTTTTACCTAGCATTGCGAAGCAGA
>JBBRID010000202.1:0-7378 GCA_038221635.1 Burkholderiales bacterium | reverse complement strand
TCGGCCGACGGCCTTGGCGTAACTCAGGTCGACGAATTCCTGCGCGACTTCTGCGATCAGCACGGCCGCACACCGCTGCAGCACGAACAGCAGATGATCGCGCAGACCCAAAGCGATCGAATTGCAGCGGCTGCACAAAGCGGAGCCGACATCGTGATCGCCGATACCACGGCGCTGATGATCGCCGTCTACAGCGATTTCATCTTTGCAGACCGATCCCTCTACGCCGACGCCGAGGCAGCGCAGCAGCAGTGCACGCTCACCTTGCTGACCTCGCTGGACCTGCCCTGGATTGCCGATGGCCTGCAGCGCGACGGCGAGCATGTTCGAGCTCCGATCGACCAACTGGTTCGAGCGTCACTGCAGCGCAGCGGCGTCTCATACGCGGTCGTCGCCGGCAGCGGTGAGCGCCGCCTGGATGCCGCGCTCGCAGCGGTGAGGCACGCCTGGCAACAGCATCGCAAGCCGCAGCCAGCGCAACCCCGTTGGCAGTGGGTCTGCGATCGCTGTGGCGACGCCGGCTGCGAAAGGCACTGGCTGATGCAGTCGCGTGAGGCAATCGACTAAACGTCGGCAGATCCGGGGACACGCAGGCATCCGGCCACCCGCCGGCCTCGGTCTCGCTCAGTTCGCGGCCTGCCATAGCAAAGCAAAAACAACGCAGGTACGATCACAAACGTCCATACCCGCACGAATTCCACGCAAATGACGCCGTCAACCACCCTTCGTCCTTTCCACCTCGCCTTCCCGGTCACCGACCTCGTCGCCGCGCGCCGCTTCTACGGCGGCCTGCTGGGTTGTCCCGAGGGCCGCAGTTCGAACGAATGGGTCGATTTCAACTTGTATGGGCACCAGATCGTTGCTCATCTGGCACCGGCCGAAGCCGGTCACCGCGGTACCAGCGATGTCGATGGCGACCACGTGCCGGTTCGCCATTTCGGTGTCGTGTTGTCGATGGAAGAGTGGCAACAACTGGCCGATCGGTTGCAGGCCGAGGCTACCAAGTTCGTCATTGAACCGCACATTCGATTCAAGGGCCAAGTGGGCGAGCAGGCCACCATGTTTTTTCTCGACCCGTGCGGCAACGCGCTTGAATTCAAGGCCTTTGCCGATATCGGTTCGCTGTTCGCCAAATAACCCGGCAAGGCGCGACGCCGGGTCGCGTCGCCTCGGCTGACAACCCGGTTCAATCGATCGGCGTCAGCTTCGCAATCGACAACGCGAGCCATTTCATGCCATGGCGGCCGAAGTTGATCTGGGCCCGCGCATCGGCACCGTTGCCTTCCAGGGTGACGACGACCCCTTCGCCGAACTTGTTGTGGAACACGCCCTGCCCTGAGCGCAGGCCGTGGGACGGCGCCTTCGGGACCAGCGGTGGCGGTGCCGAAGGTGCCACGCGTCCTGCGCCGACCATCGACCCCGGACCTGTGCCACGCGTCCAGGCCGCTTGGTAGTCGCGCTGGAAACCCGAGCCAAAACTCTGGTTGCGCGGCGTGATCCACTTGACTGACTCCTCCGGCAATTCGTCGATGAAGCGGCTTTTCAGGTTGTAGCGGGTCTGGCCGTGCAGCATGCGGGTCTGGCTGTGGCTGATGTACAGGCGCTTGCGGGCACGCGTGATCGCCACATACATCAGCCGCCGCTCTTCCTCCAGACCGTCGAGATCGCTCTGGCTGTTTTCGTGCGGGAACAAGCCCTCTTCAAGGCCGGTGATGAATACGGCATCGAACTCGAGACCCTTGGCCGAATGTACCGACATCAGCTGCAGCGCGTCCTGACCCGCCTGCGCCTGGTTGTCGCCGGCTTCGAGTGACGCGTGAGTCAGAAAGGCGGCCAGCGGCGACATGATTTCCCCGGTCTCGGCGTCCGGCGTGAAATCGGCCGGCGCGATGGCTGGTGGATTTCCTTCGGCGATCGCACCCGGCGCGATTCCGCCCACCACCTTCGTCAACTCTGCATCTGATGCAGCTGAAAACTCGTCGACCGGCAAGGCCACGGCATCCTTGCCAAAGCCTTCCTGGGTCACGAAGGCCTCAGCGGCATTGACCAGTTCGTCGAGGTTTTCCAGCCGGTCGCGGCCTTCCTTGTCGGTGCGGTAGAAGTCGACCAGGCCGGAAGCCTGCAGCATCTGCTCGATGATCTCGCGCAGCGTCTTGCCGTGGGTCTGATCGCGCATCGAATCGATCAACGCGACGAAGCCCTGCAGGTTGGCGCCGCCGCGGCCGCTGATTGCTCCGACACTTTGCGACATGCTGCGGCCACTGGCGCGGGCGGCATCCTGCAACTGTTCGAGCGTGCGCGCGCCGATTCCGCGCGTTGGAAAATTCACCACGCGCAGGAAGCTGGTGTCGTCGTTCGGATTCTCGATCAGGCGCAGATAAGACAAGGCATGCTTGACCTCGGCGCGCTCGAAAAAGCGCAGCCCGCCATAAACCTTGTACGGAATGCCGGCATTGAACAGCCCGCTTTCGATGACACGGCTTTGCGCATTGCTGCGGTAGAGCACCGCAATGTCCGAACGCGCAATCCCGTCGCGGTGCAGTTGGCGGGCTTCGTCGATCAGCCATTGGGTCTCGGCAAAATCGCTGGTCGACTCGAAGATCCGCACCGGTTCGCCCTGCCCCGCCTCGGTTCGGAGGTTTTTGCCCAGGCGGCGCGAATTGCGCGCAATCAGCGCATTGGCCGAATCGAGGATGTGGCCGAACGAGCGGTAGTTGCGCTCGAGCTTGATGACCTGATCGACATGAAACTCGCGTTCGAACGACGCCATGTTGCCAACCTGCGCACCACGAAATGCGTAGATGCTTTGGTCGTCGTCGCCCACAGCCATCACCGCGGCGCCATCGGCATTCCCGGGCCCGCCGAAAATCTTCAGCCAGGCATATTGCAGCTTGTTCGTATCCTGAAATTCATCGACCAGAATGTGGCGAAAGCGCCGTTGATAGTGCTCGCGCAAGGCCTGGTTGTCGCGCATCAGCTCGAAGGTGCGCAGCAGCAGCTCCGCAAAATCGACCACCCCTTCGCGTTGGCACTGGTCTTCGTAGGCCTGGTAGATCGCCACCTGCGTGCGCGACTGCTCGTCACGAATCTCGACATCGCCCGGACGCAGGCCGTCCTCTTTCGCGCCAGCGATGAACCAGCTCACCTGCTTCGGAATGAATCGCTCCTCGTCGACATTCATCGCCTTGATGATGCGTTTGACCGCCGACAGCTGGTCGGCCGTATCGAGAATCTGGAAACCCTGCGGCAGCTCTGCCAGCTTCCAGTGCGCGCGCAGGAAACGGTTGCACAGGCCATGAAAAGTGCCGACCCACATGCCACGCACCGGCATCGGCAGCATCGCGGCCAGCCGCGTCAGCATCTCCTTCGCCGCCTTGTTGGTGAACGTGACCGCCAGAACGCCGCCGGGCGACAGCTGCCCGGTGTGGATCAGCCACGCGATGCGGGTCGTCAGTACCCGCGTCTTGCCGGAGCCGGCACCGGCCAGGATGAGTGCGGAGCGCGACGGCAGCGTGACGGCGGCGAGTTGTTCGGGGTTGAGGCCACGCAACAGGGAATCATGGGTCGAAATGGAAGACTCGCCGGCAATTTCGCCGAAGGAGTCGGGCAAGGCGCTATTCATCGCGTCATTGTCGGGCAAGGCCGAGCGGCGCGATCACGCTGCTGTCCCTTCACGAATGGGGGCGAAAACCCGCTGTTTTCGGGCGTCGCGTGGCCTCAGCAGGCCGGGCACCCGGCCGATAACTTTTTCATCGGGAGGCAGTGGACGGCACCCTTCGGGATTGATAGAGACCCTCCGTCGGCAATCAAGGCAGCAAGGAGCCAAAGGCATGTCGCACTCGATGCACATTCATTCGCACTCGCACTCGTACCGCCAAGAGCGTTGGAGCAATCAGGACAAATCGAGCGTATCCGGCGATCAACGTTTGGAAATGAGGCGCAACCGGGATCACGACTCCAAGGGCGACGACAGCGAGCTGCGCCACATGGATGGCAACGAGCGCGCAACCCGCCGAAATCCGCTGGTCAACGCGATGATGCAGGCCTTGCAAGGCCTGACTGCAAACAATCAAACTGCTGCCGCAAGCGCTGCGGCGGCCGTTGAATCGAGCGATCCGGTTACCGAACCAACGTCGGCCACGCAGGCTGAGGCGAACGCCGCAGTCGACCAGACGAGCCCCGGTAGCCTGAAGGAGGCAGCGGCCGCATTCGCCCATGAGTTGTTCAGCGCGCTGCGCGGCGGCGAAGATGGCGACCAGCATGTGAGACGGAACAGCGGCGGCGGCCACCATGGCCATCACCACGGCCACGTCCACGGCCACGTCCATGGCTCGCGCAGCTGGGGAAGCAGCGAACGTGCCGGTGGCGCTTATTCGAATCTGGCTCAGCGGCTGCAGGATCTGGCCAGCCAGTTCGCGCCTGCACAGCCGGCAGCCCCGACAGGCGCGGCAGTATCTGCACCCGCCGTCTCCGCCCCGGCAGACCAGATTGCGGCTGAGCTTGCCGTTGATTCGGATCCCGTCGACACACCGAGCACCGGGCAGATCGAGGCAGAATCCGCTTCAGCGGCCGAGCCGGCCAAGGCCATCGCCGCTGATGGCGCAGGGATCAGCATAAACGTCAATATCAGCATCAACGTCAACTTTTCCGGACTGCCAGTTGCTGGCGACGGAGGAACGGCAGCGCCGGCGTCGCCGCTGCTGGCCGCGTTCGAAAAATTGCTCGAAAAATTGCAAGGATCGGCAGTCGAGCCGGGCAACAGCGCCCGCGCCAGCTCGCCTGCCGGCAAGTTGCGCGAATTCCTGCTCGGCATCGCCAACAACCTGAAGACTGAGTTGGCGGGTGGCGAACCAGCAACCCTGCGCCCGTCCACCGGCAGCCTGATCAACCTGTCAGCTTGAGACTTCACGCAGATCGTTGAATCGATCCGACGAACGGTGGCAGCCTGGAGCAAGACTCCATGTACACAGCCGGGCGTTTTTTCTACAGGCAGTCAGGGTCACGGACCCGGTATACAGTCCTGCACCGGGCCCCTATGTTGGCGCCCGGTTTTTTTCGTGATCGGCCGATTGCCGGCTCATGGATCGGGGCCGGGCTTGCGCTGAGCGCTCGCAGCTTCCAGCCACACACTGCTCAAGGCGTGGCGATTTTCGCGAGGAGCGAATGCGATGGAGATCTTCGACTACGACAACGTCTTGCTGCTGCCGCGCAAATGCCGCGTCGAAAGCCGCAGCGAATGCGATGCCTCGACATGGTTCGGCTCGCGACGATTCGAGTTGCCGGTCGTGCCGGCAAACATGAAAACGGTGATCGACCAGCCGATCAGCGAATGGCTGGCCGCCAATGGCTATTTCTATGTGATGCACCGTTTCGACCTGGACAACGTGGCCTATGCCAAGCGCATGCGTGACAAGGGTTTGTTCGTTTCGATCAGCGCCGGCGTCAAGTCCGAAGACTATCGGCTGATCGACCGGCTCGCCGCCGAAGGCGTTGGCGCCGACTACATCACCATAGACATCGCCCACGGCCATGCCGAAACGGTTCATCGGATGATCGCGCACATCAAAGAGCGTCTGCCCGATACCTTCGTGATTGCCGGCAACGTGGCGACGCCCGAGGCGGTCATCGATCTGGAAAACTGGGGCGCCGACGCGACCAAGGTGGGGGTCGGACCAGGCAAGGTCTGCATCACCAAGCTGAAAACCGGTTTTGGCACCGGCGGTTGGCAGCTGAGTGCCCTGAAATGGTGCGCTCGCGTCGCCACCAAGCCGATCATCGCGGATGGCGGCATCCGCGACCACGGCGATATTGCGAAGAGCATCCGCTTCGGCGCCGCGATGGTGATGATTGGTGCGCTGTTCGCAGGCCACGAGGAATCGCCCGGCCAGACCGTGGAGGTCGACGGCAAGCGGTACAAGGAATATTTCGGCAGCGCCAGCGACTTCAACAAGGGCGAATACAAACACGTCGAAGGCAAACGCATCCTCGAGCCGATCAAGGGTGCACTGGCCGATACACTGCGTGAGATGCGCGAAGACGTGCAGAGTTCGATCAGCTATGCAGGTGGCACGTCGCTTGCCGACATCCGCAAGGTCAACTACGTGATACTCGGCGGCGATAATGCCGGTGAACACCTGTTGATGTAGGGGCCCGGCAGCGATGTTGTGCTGCAACAGGATCTTGACTGGCGTCGGCCGACCAATCACCATCGGCTTATCGCCTTTGCCGCCTGGGCTTCGGCAAAAATCGCATGACAACCCAAGGAGAACAATACATGCATTGCAGCAAACGCGGCCTTTCCGCCTGGATGATCGCAGCCGGTCTGTTGACCGCATCGGCTGCCGGCCAGGCGCAGATGAATGGTCTGAACTCGTCGCCCTATTTGCTGCCGCAGTTGTCGGTCTTCGATGCCGACAACGATTTCGGCGTCGCCGGCAAGGGTCCGGCTGTCGGCGTGAAATACGGCATGCCCATCAGTGAAGACTTCGACCTGCAGTTCGGCCTGAGCCAGGCCCGACGCTCGGCCAATGGCAACAAAGTGGAGCAGACGCTGTTCGGTGTCGATGCGCTTTACATGTTCAGCCGCAGCGACATCCGACCGTTCGTATCCCTCGGCATTGGCGGTGAATACGACAGAAGCAGCCTGTTCGGCAACAGCACCTCCAAGACCGCGCCCTACCTGAGTGCCGGGCTGGGCGTGCAGTGGATGTTTACCGAAAACTTGGGCCTGCAGGCGGACTTCCGCCGCACTGAAGGCTTTGTCAGCAAGAATACCTGGGGCTTCAAGCGGGCCAGCAACAACTATTTCGGCCTCGGCCTGATGTGGGCTTTCGATGCCCCGCCGTCCACGCCGTCGCGGGTTGCAACTATCCCGCCGCCGCCGCGGCTGACGCCACCACCACCACCCCCGCCGCGCCCGACCCCGCCGCCACCGCCTCCGCCGCCACCACCACCCCAGCGGATGACATTGGAGGCGAGCAGCCTGTTCGCGCTGAACAGCGCCCGGGTCATGCCGCCGCAGCCGGAACTGGATGCATTTGCGACGGCCTTGCAAGGCAACCCTCAGATCAACGAGGTCGTGATCACCGGCCATACCGATCAGCTCGGCACGGCAAGCATCAATGGCCGACTGTCGAAAGAACGCGCCGAAGCGGTCAAGGCCTACCTCGTTTCCAAGGGAATTGCCGCCAACCGCCTGACGGCGCGTGGTGTCGGCTCGAGCCAGTTGGTAACTGATTGCCAGTTGCCGACCCGCACCGAGATGATCAAGTGCGGCACGCAGAATCGCCGCGTCGACATCGAGCCGATCACCGTGACCAAACGCTAGTAGCCGTTCCACCAAGCCGATTACATGAAATCGCGCCTTCGTCCGTCATGC
>JBBRID010000201.1:0-7385 GCA_038221635.1 Burkholderiales bacterium | reverse complement strand
CCTACGCGCGATCGATGCCGCTGCCTGAGTTGGCGCAGCGTTTGGCCGAACTGCCGCGGGACGTGGAGATCGTCGCCTACTGCCGCGGCCCGTTCTGCCTGATGTCCGACGAGGCGGTGAAGCTGCTGCAGGCACGCGGCTACCGCGCCCGCAAGACTTTCGATGGCGTCAGCGAATGGCAGGCAGCGGGCCTGCCGGTCCAACGCCGCTGAGACAAGCCCCTGGTCAACCCAGGAACCACCATGGCCTCCACCCTGTTCATCCTCAACGCCGCTCCGCGCGGCGCATGGAAGCCTACGCTCGGGCGAGCAAGAAAAGCTGAGGATCTGGCGCACCTTGTGCACCCAGCCGCCGGATATCGCGTGCCAGGCCCAGCGCCATCGGCCCGTGGCCATGGTGCACCGAAAGCCCGTAGACATCGGCCGGCTCGCCCATCAGCTCGAACAGGATGTGGCGCGGCGTGGCCCGCACCCAGTGATTCAGCACCCGCACCCGCCAGTCGGTCCGGTGGTGCCTGAGCATCGTGGCAAGCACATAGACACCGAGCGAATAATGCCGCTCGTTGCAGTTGATCGATAGCAGACTCAGCCTCATAGGCCTCCACATGTGCAGTAACGCAGCCATCACGCCCTGACTGCGATTGACTTTGCCCGTCCGCGCGATCAGACTCCGGCCAGGTCTTCCACCTGTTGCTTCAGGAGTCGGTCCATGGACAAGTCCAGCCCCAAAGTCATCAAGCTGCGGATCAAGGTGCCAGCAAATGTCACCGTGGTGACCGAATTCGTCAAGGCGCCAGCCACCTTGCTGGTGGCCGAGCCAACCGGCAAGCTTGCTTTGAATTCCACCTCGCTGATGGAAATGGATCTGACCACCCAGAAGACCGGCGATTGGTTGCGCAAGAAGCTGGTGGCGTCCAGCGATTGCGGCAATTGCTGCTGCGTGCGCGGCTGAGCCGCCGCCCGTTGGTGCCGCCCCGCCACGAAGCCGCTGAAGACGTGTTGGCCGCATGGTCAACCACATTGATCTGACCCGTGGCGCGCGCAGCCCGCATCTGCGGCTGTTGCTTGCCGATGGCTGCAACCTGCGCTGCACCTATTGCCACTTCCACGCCACGCAGCAGGAAAATCCCGCGCCTGCCAATCAGCGGGCAGCTCGCCGTGTCATGCCAGCCGAAACCGCCTCGGCTGCAATTCATGCCTTTGCTGCGGCCATGTTGCAACGTGGCGAGGCCCACTTCGACCTCAGCCTGTATGGCGGTGAACCACTGATCAACCCGAAGGCGCTCGAAGCGGCGCTGCTCGCTGTCGAGGCAGTGCGTGCTGCCGGCCTGTCGGTCGCGGCGATCGTCAATACCAATGCGACGCTGGTCGACCCGGCGATTGCCGCCCGGCTGGCACAGGCTGGGGCACGCGCCCACGTCAGCCTGGACGGAACCGACCTGGCAAGCAATTCGCAGCGCCGCCTGCACAGCGGTGCAGCCAGCCTCAGTGCGGTGATGCGTGGATTGTCGGCCTTGCAACTCGCCGGCGTGCGGATTCAGCTGAACGTGGTGCTGTCCGAAAGCAACCTTGCTCACCTGGCCGGGTTGATGCCGTTGGCACGGCAGGCCGGTTGTGACCAGGTCTTTTTTGCGATGCCCGACGAGGCTTCGGGTTGTGCCATCGGCATCGAACAAAGCCTGCCGGCATTGCTTGAAGCGCGTGTTGCCGCGCAACGGGTCGGGCTGCGGGCTATCGGTCCGTGGACGGTTGGTTTACGGGCACCCGCTGCGTCCGCAGACTTGCCGCTGAACCTGATCATGCGGCCGGACGGCCAGGCCTTTGTGCCGCACCTCCCGCAGCGACTGTTTGCCGGAGTCGACGACTTGCTGGCCGCCGAGCACTGGGACGCACTTGCCCAGTCGTGGCGCAAGCTGCGGACAACTTGCCAGGGTTGCGAACTCGACGCCCGATGCCGCGGCTACCTGAAGATGATGACCCGTTATCACGCCGGCATGGATGCCGATGCCGGTGCGGAATGTGAACTTGCTCGAAAGGCGGCCACGATGCTGAACGATTCACGTCACCGGATGCTGCGTACCGCGCTGCTGATGCATGCCGAACCCGCCGCCGATGGCGAATTCAGCTTGCGCCATCCGCAGCTTGCCGGTGATGCGATTGAGGTTTCAAGCGGTGTGCTGGAGCTGCTTGAATTCTTTCTGCCCGGTGCCACACCGGCCGCGGCAGCCCAGGCCTTCGAGGTCGACGAAGAATCGGGTGGCGCGACATTCGACGAGAGCCTGGCCGTTCTTCGCTCGCACGGCCTGATCCAGGCTGCCGATGGCGCCGACGATCAGCAGCGCTTCTCGCAGTTGCTGGGTTCGCATGGCGATGTCGACAGTTATGCCGGACTGCTGGTCGGAGTGGTCGATGCAGAGCTGATGATCAAGGCCCGAAAGCTGCGGCCGCATCTCGAAGCCGCCATCCAGCGGATGCCGCTGCGCCTGCAACCCAACCTCGATCGTTGCTGCATCTTCCTGGCGGCCGATGCGCAGGCCTTCGGCGACGCGGCAGGTTTGCCGGCCGATGCGCCGTGGCGCGAATGGATGGCGGGCACGGTTGCCAACGGCGTGCTGGTGCTGAACCAGGCTGCCTGCGCAGCCGTGTTGTCGCATGGCGGCCGGGCCAGACTGCGCGCATTCGAGCAGCAACTGGCGCACGAACTGCTGCATCTGAGCCTGCGCCAGCGCGGCCTGTGTCTGCCGGTCTGGTTGCAGGAGGGGATGTGCGAGGCCTTGTCGGGTGCGCCGCTGGATGATGCGAGGTTGCGCGAGGCGATGGTCCACGCCGACGCCTTCGCCGAGTTTGTCAAAGCCTGCATGGCGGCACCGGCCGCCATCGATTCGCGCTGGACGCCGGAGACCGCATTGCTGCGCTTCTCTGGCGAACCGGTCGACGAGAACCCCGGCTATGCGCTGGCTCATGATCTGGTGCGACAACTGATTGCCGAGCTGGGCGTCGATGGGTTGCTCGATGCCTTGGCCAAGCAGGGTCTGCGTGGCCGCTGGCAGCCATTTCCGCTGCAGCAGGCAGGTGCCGGCATGGCGGGCCTGGAGCTTGCTGCGATGCTCGACCATTGGCGCGATGGCCTGCGCCAGCGTGCCGGTCCGGAAACCGCGTTCTCGCGCCCGCTGCGGGTGGTGACGATGGGGCGCCACGCGCTGGTCTACAACCGAATCGTTGGTGGCCACGCGTGGATCGATGACGGCGATGCTGCACAACTTGAGGGTCTTGCCGGACGTAATCTCGAAGTCGACGAAGTGGCCGCGCTGCTCGCCGATCAATCGGAAGCCATTGAGCTGCTGCCCGGTTGGCGTGCCGGACAACTCGCCCGCCAACGTGGTTACCACTTGCGGCTGACGCTGGAAGGCGGTTGCAACAGGCGCTGCAGCTATTGTTATGCGGGCGAAAAGAAACGACAGGCGATGAGTATCGAGACTGCCGATCAGGCGGTTGCTGCATGGCGTGATTTGCTGGAGCCCGGCGATCTGCCCGGTTCGACCATCCGCATGTTTGGTGGTGAACCGTTCATGAATTGGCCGGTGATGAAACATGTCTTCGAGACGGCAACGATCGGGCTGCCAGAAGGCAGCGTGTCGTGGTACGTCAATACCAACGGCACCTTGATCCGCGACGATCACGTGGCCTTTCTGGCTGGCATCGGCCCGAATCTGTTGGTCCACCTCAGCATGGATGGCGTTGCCGCAGTCAACGACCGCGACCGCATCTTCAACAACCAGCGCGGCACCTTCGAATATGTCGACCGTGCAGCCCGCCGGCTGATTGGCGCTGCGGTGCCGCTGAATATCTCGGTCACGCTGACGCCGCACAATGGCCATGGCCTGCCCGACCTGCTGCGGCATGTTGCCGGGCTGCGCGAACTGAATCCGGACGCATCGTTGAGCATTGCGATCAAGCCGGTGATCGGCCCCGACCTGGCGCTCGAGGATGCCAGGCACATGCAGGCCTGCCTCGAGGCCGCGCTGGCGCAGGGGAAACTGCTGGGGCTCGATGTCGGCGGTGAGCCGCTGCGGGCCGCCAACCTGCTGTTCCAGGATTCGACGCCGACCGGGCACTTCTGCGGCGTCAGCGGGCGCGAACTGTATGTCACGCCGGAAGGGAAGTTGATGGTTTGCCATGCGATGCAGGGCAGTGAATATTCCAATCTGACCGAAGTGGCGCAGGCTCACCGCATCCCGGTGCCGGCCGATGTTGCGCAACGCCATGCCGGGCACGTGAACGGATGTTCGGGCTGCGAGGTCGAGGGGCTGTGCGGAGGTGGTTGCATGGCGCAGAGCAAACAGGCCACCGGCTCGATCAGCAACAAGCCTTCCGATTATTTCTGCATGATGATGCAGTCGACCTTCCACAACGCCGTGCAGCAGCAACTGCAGGCGCGCGCAGGCCTTTGAGACTGCTTGGCTGGCGCAGCCGCGCAGGTCTGTGCCTGATGCGGCAAAACGGCGGTGCGCCCGCGTGTATTGATTGTCTTGGCGGGCGACTGCGCGAAGCGGGCTTTGCGCCGAGTGGCCCGATTGCCGTTGATGCCGATCCGGCCTTGCTGGCCTTGTTCGATTCGGTGGGCGACGATGACATCCCGCTGCATGCGGCGGTGCTGCGCCTGGCCGATGATCAGGTGGTTCTGCATCATCTGCTGGCACTGCCGGGTTGCCCGCAATGCGGCGCTGCGCAATCGTCGATTGATGGATCGCCCGCGCGGGCGCGCGTTGATGCCGCGCATCTGCTCGACCCGCTGCTCGGCATCGGCTCCTGGTTGCAGCTGACAACACCTGAAGAAAGCCGACCCGACGACGAAACATCGCTGTGTCACGCGCTGGCCGGGCAGGTTCATACGCCTGACAATCGCCACTCGATCTCGGCCCGTGGACAAGGCTTCTCGGCGCAGGCCACGCGGCTCGGGCACCTTGGCGAAACGGTCGAACGTTATGCCGCGTTTCGGCCCGCTGCCGAACGCCTCATCCATGCACGGGCAGCCGAACTGCCAGGGCCTTCGCTGCTCGGCAAGGCACTGTTCGGCCTCGACGCCGAACAACGCGCAGCGGTTGGCTATGCCGCGCTGAATGGGCGGCGGCGCATCGCCTGGATCGAAGGTCGACGAATCTGCGACGACCAGCCTTGCTGGGTGCCGGCGGCAGCGATATTCCTGAGTCGGGAATGGAATCTGGACGAGGCGCGGTTCTGTGCCTCGGTTTCGCACGGGATGGCCGCACATTGCACCGCGGAACAGGCCACAACCCATGCGCTGCACGAGATCCACGAGCGAGCCTGTCTGACAAACGCCTGGCACCGGCAGGATTTTGGCGTTCGGCTTGATGCTTCCTCAATGGGCGCCGGGCTGCGCGGCCTGGTGCAGCGCATCGAGGCGGCCGGGCTGCAGCTTGTGCTGTCGGCGCTGCAATTGACGCCGGCGAAACCGGTCGTGCTGGCGATGATCCATGGCGACCATCCACCCTGGTTCATCTTCGGTGCTGGCGCCAACGACACTGTGCAGCAGGCAGCCGAATCGGCCGTGCTCGAGGCCTGCAGCGGCTGGCAGGCCCTGGTGAGTCGACCCGAGCCGGTTCCTCGAAGCTGGCGGCTGCGGCAGAGCGAAGACGCCCGTGGCCACCACCGCTACTATGCAAGCGCCGAGCGTGCGCAGACGATTGTCAATGCGGTCATTCGCGGTTCACACGCAGTTGGCCCGGTCGATCCCGAAGCCCGTTGTCACATTGGACTTAAGCAGCTCGCACGCAAGATCGCGCCCGACGCGGTGGTCGTCGACCTGACCCCGCCCGATTGCGCGGCCGCCGGTTTTTCAGTGCAGCGGCTTGTTGCGCCAGGCCTGCCGATCTACGCCTTCGGTCGGGTTGGAACACCGCGCATGTTTCAGCGATCGCACGGCCTGCCAGATCCGCCGATACCACATCCGTTTCGCTGACTGAAGTGGCCGGAGTCCGATGATCAAACGGGAATCAGCGCATGACCACGCAACTGCAAATTAGCCATCGTCGTCAGAGCGGCCACATCGCATATGCGACCGGCCGCTTCGGGGCGCCGAGTTCACGGCAGCGTATGTCGCTGATGGGTCGATACTGAATCTCCAAGAGGTAGGGGAGCAGCCGGTGGTGCTTCGCACGCCACGTCGCCGGCGTCCTACGACCGCTGTGCCTGGTACAACCGCCATTCGAGCCAGCGCCGATCGCCGTGCCCACCAATGAATGCTTGGTGTCAGTCAGCGTGAGTTCGCCCGCCGTCGGCCACCATCGGCAATCGCTGCAGATAGGACATCAACGCTTCCTCGCCGCATTCCGCAGCGGCCGGCCAACCTCTCTTCCACTCGGCCGATCGCGAGACGATCACCCGTTAGGACGGCGTGCCTTCGCTCGAGCCGACGCGTGCCGCGAATTCAACGACCGACCGCCGCCTCTATCGTGGCGACGTCGATCTTCCTCATTGGCATCATGGCCTCGAACGCGCGCTTGGCCACGTCGCCGCCTTTTGCCATCGCATCGGTCAGCACGCGCGGCGTGATCTGCCAGCTGATGCCCCATTTGTCTCGACACCAGCCACAGTGGCTTTCTTCGCCGCCGTTGGCCACGATCGCGTTCCAGTACCGATCGGTCTCTGCCTGGTCGTCGGTTGCGATCTGGAACGAAAATGCTTCGCTGTGCTTGAACCGTGGCCCGCCATTTAAGCCGATGCACGGAATGCCCGCGACGGTGAACTCGACGGTCAGGGTGTCTCCCGCCTTGCCGTCGGGATAGTCGGCCGGCGCCCGATGGACGGCGCCGACGCTGCTGTTCGCGAAGGTTTGCGCGTAGAAGCGGGCAGCGGCTTCGGCGTCGTGGTCGTACCACAGACATATCGTGTTCTTGCTCATTGGAATGATCCTCTCGGCAAGCTCGGGTCAATCACTGCGCGGGCAATTGAGACATGTCCATGAAGAAGGTCTCCCAGATGTGGCCGTCCAGGTCTTCGAAGCTGCGACCGTACATGAAGCCGTGATCCTGCGGAGGATTGACGTCAGCCTTGCCGCCGTTCGCGCCCGCGGCGGCCACGAGGGCGTCGACCGCTTGGCGATCGTCCGCGCTCAACGCGAGCATGACCTCACTCGACTGGAAGGCGTCGGCGATGGGTTTTTGGGTGAACGTCGCCCACTTGGCGTGCGTCAGCAGCATCACGAAGATCGTATTGGACAAGACCATGCATGCCCCCGTGTCGTCGGAAAACTGCGGGTTGTTGACGGCACCGATCGCCTCGTAGAAGCCTTTGGCCTTTGGAAGGTCACGAACGGGCAGATTGATGAAGATTTGCTTGGACATGGGGGGCTCTGAGAAATGGGTG
>JBBRID010000200.1:0-7410 GCA_038221635.1 Burkholderiales bacterium | reverse complement strand
GTCGTGGCAGCCGGCGCCGTTGCTGGTACGCCTGGCCGAAGAAGGCAAGACTTTCAATTGAGACACCCGGAGCTCGCGACGCCATGGTGACCAGTCTGGCCCGTCTGCCCGACGAAGGACCGATCGAACTGCTGTTCCTGCTGTTGCATGGGCACGGCCAGGGGCCGCAGGCGATGCAGGCGCTGGCGATCGCATTGGCTCGCGAATACCCGCAGGCAGCAGTCTTGTGCCTGCAGGCGCCAGCTGCCGCGGAAGGTCCATCGGGGCGCATCAGCGCCACCGGTTTCCAGTATTTTTCGCTGTTTGGCCTGAACGACACCAACCGCGCCGAGCGCATCGAAGCGGCCTTGCCACACTTCATCGCGATGGTTCGAGACCTGCAGCAGCGCTTCGGCGTGTCCTGGGAACGCACGGCGCTGGCTGGTTTCTCGCAAGGCGGCATCATTGCGCTCGAGGCCGTACAGTCCGAGCCGCAACTGGCAGGCAGGGTCCTCGCATTCGGAAGTCGTCACGCCAAGCTGCCAGACCATGCGCCAGTCGATACCACGCTGCATCTGCTGCATGGCATGGGCGACAAGGTCATCCCGGTGGCGCTGGTGGTCGAAGCTGCAAAACAGCTGGTGCTGCTCGGGGCAGACATCACGGCCGACATGCTGCCCGACATTGGTCATGAACTGCATCCGCGCTTGATCGACAAGGCGATCGAGCAATTGCGTACCTTCCTGCCGCGCCGGTTGTGGCGCGAAGCGCTCAGCGAGGCACCGCTGATCTCGCGCCCCGCATCGAGCCGCGAACTGGGGCGATAGGCCACTGCTGAGGCATAGGCCTACAAGACCTTGCGGGGCTGTCCCACCGGCGATTGATCGACCCCCCGGCGCACACGCGCTTGCGGGCACTTTACTGTTGGCTGGTCAAGAATTACAGCCCGAACAACAAATCATGTGCCCGTATTCCAGCCCGAGTAATTCAACCCGTGCCTCTACCCACCAAGCCGCCCGCACCCACTTCGAAGCATTTATCGGCAAGGCAGAATTCCCCTGCGTCGGCGCGCGCTCTGCATTGAACCGCGGACGCCTCCGGTTCGCAAACTTCGACACTCTGGGCGACGCCGCCGTGGCGCTGCCCCTGCGCGACAAACTGGCTGCCTTCTCCGCAGAATTCCCCGACCCGGGCAATCAACCGGTCAGCTTCATCGCCACATTCGAAAACGACATACGCGATGAACGAGAATTCGAACGCCTGTTGTGGCTCCAGTTGCAATTGCTGCACGATGTCGATCGCAGCGACTCATCATGGAACGCTTCAGTCAGCGCCGACCCAACCGACGCTGAGTTTTCGATGAGCGTGGCCGGCCGCGCGTTTTTCGTCGTCGGCATGCATCCAGCCGCATCGCGCCTGGCACGCCGTACACCGACAGCGACCTTGGTATTCAATTTTCATGACCAGTTCATTGCCATGAAGGCAACCGGCAAATACGCCAGCATGCAAAAGGCGATCCGTACGCGCGACGAGGCGCTGCAGGGGTCGATCAATCCGGTGCTGGCCCGTTTCGGTGAAGCTTCCGAGGCGCGCCAATATTCTGGCCGGGCGGTGGAGGATGCCTGGGTTTGTCCGTTCTCGAACCGGAATTCGGCGCGTGTGTGAGCAACACGCCCCCACCACGCGAATTCCACCGCAGAGCGGCGCCGCGTTCGAACTCAAGAAGGGCGACCTGCTTCGCGTCATCGATCCGATGGGCGAGCAGGTATCCGACCTGTTCGCATTCAAGCGCGACGACTTTGCCTGCAGTCTGTCGTCCGGGCGCAGCATCGACTACGCGTCGAAGATCTACCTGTCCACCGGCGACACGCTCTATTCCAACAACAGCCGGCCGATGTTCACGATCGGCCGCGATCAGGTCGGGCTGCACGATTTTCTGCTGACTCCGTGCAGCCAGGAGATGTTCGAGCTTCTCTACAAACACCGCGGCCATCATCCAAGCTGTTTCGAGAACCTCTACACCGCGTTTGCTCCGTACGGCATCAAGCCTGAGCAGATTTCCACCACCTTCAACATCTTCATGAATGTGCGGGTCAATTCGCAAGGCGTGGTCTCGGTCGAATCACCGAAGTCGAAGCCCGGCCAATTCGTCGAGCTTCGGGCCGAGATGGATCTGCTGTGCGCGCTGACGTCGTGCTCGGCAGAACAGTCGAACAACGGCTCGTTCAAGCCGATCGATTTCGAGATCGAGCGTGGGCAACGCTAACGTCCGAACCTTGCAAAGCCGATGATTAAGCCCGCGATTGATCCAAGCGGGCCCCGCACACACTGTCGACCGTCCCGCTGCCGACAGCGCTTGTATCTGCAGTCACAGCATGCCGTTGACGCGCAGCCCCTCGAGCCGCAGCGCAAGCCGTTGCTGAAGGTCGCTCAACTGCCGGCGCAACGCCGCTTGTTCGGCCTCCGAGGTACTGGCTTCCAGTGCGGCCGAAAGCGCCGCGCGCTGGTGGAAAAGATCCAACTCGGGCGGCACGTAACCCGCGCCGCCGGGCGGCGCAGAATCTTCTCCATCGATTTACCCTTGGCGAGTTCAACGACCAGCTTGTCAAGGTAGCGTATTTTCTGCATGAGCGGATCGTCCACTTCTGCCACACGGACGCCGCACACGACACCCTTGATCAGTGAGCTGTCGGGATGGATGTCCGGTGCCTGCGCGAAAAGACAACTTCGCAGGACGCCCTCGCCTAGGAGCCTGTCGGGCTTGGGGAGCGTCGGCTGCCCCAAGCCCGACAGGCTCCTAGCCCTCAACTCACCGACTTCTCCAACAACGGCACAAACAGAGTCGCGATCCCCAGAAACGAGAAAAATCCCACCACATCGGTGACGGTGGTCAGAATGATCGACGACGCCGTCGCCGGATCCTGCCCGAACCTCCGCAGCAGCATCGGCACCAGCGCGCCGGCCAGGCCGGCGGCGAGCATCGAGATCACCATGGCCAGCGTGATGACCCCCACCAGCGCGAGCGAACGGCTCCAGATGTAGACGCCGATGCCGGTGGTGGCGGCCACGGCAATGCCATTGAACAGACCGGTGAAGGCTTCCTTGAACAGCACCGAGCGCCAGTGGCGCAAGCTGATTTCACGCAGCATCAGGCCGCGCATCGTGACGGCCAGCGCCTGCGCGCCAGCGTTGCCGGATTGGCCTGCCACCACCGGCAGCAACACGGCCAACGCAGTGAACTGGCCGATGATGCCTTCGAACATGCCCACCACCGCCGCCGCCAGAAACGCCGTAAGCAGGTTGATCTGCAGCCACGGCAGGCGCTTCTTCACCGCGAAGGCGGGCGACGACAGCGCGCGCTCGTCGGGGCTGGCGCCCACCATGGTCAGGATGTCGAGGCTGGTTTCCTCTTCTACCGCGGTTACCAGTTCGGCCTGGCGGATCACGCCGATGAAACGGCCGGAGAGGTTGACCACCGGCAGCGTGGTGATCGGGTGGTTCTGCAGCACCTCGACAACCTCCTCGCGCGGGTCGAGGTCGTTGACGAAGGCGACGATGGTGCGGGTGATATCGGACAGCGGCAGCTCGCGCTCGGCGAGCAACATGTCCTGGATTTCGACGCGGCCGGTGAGCCGGCCTACGTCGTCGACGACGAACAGCTCGCGCAGGCCGCCGCGCCGGATCATGCGCAGGCGCTCGATGGCCTCAGTCACGGTCATGCCGCCACGCAGCGGGCTGACGCGCGGGTCCATCATGCTGCCGGCGCAATCGTCTTCATACGCCAGCAGGCCGCGCAACTCCTTCGACACCTCGCTGTCCAGACGTTGCAGCCAGGCTTCGCGCGGCGCGGAGTCGATCTGCGTCAGCACCGCGATGCTGGTCAGCGGTTCTGCTTCGGCCAGCAGGTGGATGGCCAGCGGCTCGGGCAGGCGCTCCAGGGTTTGTGCGGCGACATCCGGCGCCAGCGCCTGCCAGGCGCGCAGCGCCGCGTGAGGCGCCTGGGTCGACAAGACGTTGGCGACCTCATCAGCCGGCATGGCCTCGAACAGGCGCGCCGCCTCGTACGGGTAGTCGAGCAGGTAGCGCTGCGTCAGCGCCGCCTCGGCCGGACCGATTGACGGCGTAGCCGCCAGATCAGCGCTCATCGGCTGCCTCCGGCGCGCTCACGGACGTCAACACGGGCTTGACCTTGGGCAACAGGCCAAGGCCGGCATGCAGCAGGCCCGACACGGCGTTCCAGTAAGTCTGCGCCAGCAGGCCGGGCAGGCTGGTTGCTGCTTCGTAGCTTGCTGGCGGTGTCGACCGGCGAATCGCGCGGGCCAGTGCATCACGGGTCAGGATGCCGACCAGCCGGTCGCCGGGCTCGACCACCGGCAAGGCCGATGCGTGTTCCCAGCCGGGATGGTCGACGGTCGCCGACAGCGGGGCAAAAGCCGTCAGCACGGCCGCCGGGCGGGTCATCAGCGAGGCCAGCGTGGGCGCCTGCGGCACGTTCAGCAGCGTGGCCAAGGGCACGCTGCCCACCAGCCGCCGCTGCGCATCGGCCACGAACACGATCGGGTGCGCGGCCGGCGCCTGCTGCATGCGTTGCAGCGCATTGCCGGCCGAGGTGTCGACTGGCAGCAAAACCACGTCGGGGTCGGCCCAGGCGCCCAGCGTGTCTTCGCCATACCCGAGCAACATCGTCGACGCCAACGCCGCAGCGGTCGGCAGGCCCGCGATCAACCGCTTGCGGTGCTCGTCCGGCAGGTGCCTCAACACTGCGACGGTCGGTTGCGTGCCCATTGGCGCCAGCAACTCCAGAGCACGGGCGTCGTCCAGCGAGGCGATGCAGCGCGCAGCACGCCGTGGCAACATCGCGGCCAGTACCATGGCGCCGACCCGGGCGGGCGCGCGCTCGAACATCGCCGTGGTTTCTTCGACCGGCAAGGATTCGAGCACCCGCGCGGCCTGCACCGGGTGGCTTCGCATGAAGGCCAGGCTCAACGTCTGATCGCGGGTGTCGGTGGCCATCACACGCCTGCTCAGTCGACGTCTTGCTTGACCACCACCACGATGCTTTGCTCGTGATAGACGCTGCCTGGCAGCAGCACCCGGCCGTCAGCAGTTTCCAGCACCAGCGAGGTCACACTCAATTCGACGATGCGCCCTTCATGACCGGCCACCCGCACCCGTTGACCAATGCGCAGTGCCTGGCGCAGGTGGTGAGCACCGATCAGGTTGGCCACATAGGTGCGCGAGCCCAGGCTAACCGCCAGCGCCAGCCCGCCCATGACAGAGGCCACCAGCACCGCGGCAAAGATCGCCAGCCAGGTGACCTTCAGGCCGATCTGGTCGGCGCCGATCAGCAGGGCCAGCAGCAACGTGGCCCATTTGGCCACCCGCGCCAGCGCATGGCGCTGTGGTTGCGCCAGGCCGGCGGCTGTGGCCAACACGATCTCGCCGACAAAGCCCGACAACACATAACCGGCAAAGGCGATCAACACGCCGGCGGCAATGGTCGGCAGGTGATCGAGCAGGCGCGCCAGCCAGTCGCTGAAACTCTGCAGGCCCAGCGTGTTGGTGGCCGCCGTGATGAAGAACAGCAGCACCACCCAATAAACGATGGTGCCGACCAGCGACGCCGAGCGGCCGATGTGCCAACGCGCGCGCCCGGTGCTGCGGGTGATCAACGAATCGAGAAGCGCGGCGGCGCGCCGGGTGGCCAAGCGCAACACCCTCGCCAACACCCAGCCGATCAGCAACAGCGCGATCGCGCCGAGCAACTGCGGCAGGTGCGCCAGCAGGCGATCGATGGTTGTCGTCGTGGCCTGGTTCAGTGCCTCGCCAAAATTGCCCATCGGTTGATCGTAACCGCCGAGGCCGGATCGACTATTTGTGGAAACCGCCGGAACTGAAGCCGCCAAAGGCGCCTCCGCCGGTGCGCGAGCGGCTGACCAGGCAGTTCTTGTATTCCTGCGACGACTCGCCGTAGGTCGAACGCAAGTCGTTGCAGTTGTCGTCGCCATCGCAGCGAAACAGCATCAACATGATGGCGATCAGAAAGATCACGAAAAAGGCCTTCGCGAGCAGGCCGGATGGGTTCAGTGAAACCGGCGACGCATCACGCTTGATCGCCCCCGCCATCGCGGCAGGCAGGCCGAATCCCTTCAGCACCTCGGCGGCGGTCACGGTCTGGCCCGCCGACCAGACGACTTCCTGCGCCTGCCCGCCGACGCTTTGCTCGCGGTTCAACCGTTTGTTCGCCGCCGCGCCGGTGCCGGCGTAATCGGTATTGAGCGTCTGCTGGTCGCGCTCGACCCGCCAGTAGAACTCGCCCAGCACGTAGCTGACCTGCGCCCGATAAGCGTCGTACTGCTTGCGGTAGCTGACACCGCGGTAGCTGACACTGCCCGAGCCCGCCGACTGCGGCGCGCCGGTGATGGGCGCCACCCAGCTCCAGCCTTCCTGCGAATCGACTAGAAACACGAATCCGGCAGTGCGGTTGTACAGCAGGTATTCACGCCAGAACACGCGTTCGTCGTCAGCGTCCTCCGGCACCTCGAATCGCTCGGCGTAGCCCACCACCTGCCACGGCAGCGCCTCGGCGCTGTCGAAGCGCAAGCTGCCATTGCTGCCGAGCGAAATGCGTGGCATGGCGCCCTGCGGCGGGTTGCTTTGCACGTAGTGCTGCAGATCGCCGCCGACGCCGGCCGAGATGTCGACCACCGCCTTGCAGTTGTCGCAGACGATGGCCTGGGTCGATTCGAGCTTCACCTGCAGCGAGGTGCCGCAATTCGGACATTCGACGCTGCGCCCGCTCAGCGTCTTCTCGCTGGCTTCGGCCAGACCGCGCATCGCCAGCTCCGACAACGCAACCGAGCGACCGATCGACCAGCGCGGTTGCTGCGGGTTGCTGTAGTCGAGCGTCGCGACTTCGCCTTGCGGGTTGCGGACATCGATGACCGTGAATTCACTGGCCGGCGGCACCGGCAGTTCGCCTTCGACTGCGAGCAGCTTGGCTCGAACGATCGAGGCCACGCTCCAGGTCTGCCCGCCGATCTCGAACTGGCGCCCCGCCGCCAGCGATTCAGGCTGAGGCGCCGGCCCGGGCAGCGGCGCATCGAAGGCCAGCACATAACGGCCGTTGTCTTCCGACAGCCAAACCACGCGGGGCTCGCCATCGGCGGCGCCATCGAACATGGCGTGCCACTCGTTCCAGCTGCCCTCCTCGGTGCCGAACTGCTGCCGGCCGATCAGCGTGAAGGTCTGGCCGAGGTACTTGCCCGAGGCACCGAGTTGCAGGGGCGAGTGATCGTCGAACAGCTCAGCGCTTTGCCCGATGCGGCGCAAGGCATCACCGTCCCGAACGACAGTACTGCGGCAGAAACCGCAAACCGCGAACGCCGACGCCGCCGAACGAAATTCGACCGGCGCGCCGCAGTTCGGGCA
>JBBRID010000199.1:0-7419 GCA_038221635.1 Burkholderiales bacterium | reverse complement strand
CCTTGGCACCGAAATCGCGGACGAATTCGTTCGAAACGTCGTTCGGGTGGATCTCGCAGTAGACATTCAACTCGCGCACGCGCCGTGCGATCAGCTGGGTGACCTGGGAGCCGAAATCGAGGATCAGGATCTTGTCGTGTGACATGTAAAGCTCAGGCGGAGTGGATGGCGGCAGCGGAGTCGGCAGCCCGTCGGTCGCGGCGCGCGCCGCGGAAGTGGATCCAGGCCAGCACCATCGCGCTGAACTGGAGGGCAGCACAGAAATACATCGGCGCGCCGACGCGCCAGTCACCTTGCGGCAGGTGCGAAACCATGCCGAGCAGGGGTGCACCGACGACCGGCGCAACCACCGCCATCAGGCTGCTCAGCGAACTGACCGCGCCCATCGTTCGGCCCTGTTCGTCGGCCTGGGCAGCACCCGACACGATGCTTTGCAACGAAGCCTGCACCGTGAAGCCGAGCAGGTTGGCCGCAATCACTGCGAACATCATCCAGCCCTGCCAGGCCAGCCCCCACAGCAAGTAGGCAAGCGTCGACGAAAACAGACCGACCAGTGCCAGCCGCTGCGGACTGTAGCGCTTGAGCAGCGGCCCGAGCAGCACGCCCTGTACGATCACCGAGGCGACCCCCACGGCGGCCAGCGACCAGCCGTTTTCGCTCGGCCCCCAGCCGAACTTGAAGGTGGTGTAAAGCACCCAGGTGGTGTACAGCACGAATTGCGCAACGAAGCTGCAAGCCAGCACACCAACCAGCAGGCCAACGCCCTTCAACTTCGACAACGCCTGCAGCGAGGCCAGCGGATTGAGCGAGCGCCATCCCATGGTGCTGCGTCGCTCCAGCGGAAGCGATTCGGGCAGCACGAACCAGCCGTATGCCAGGTTCAGCAATGCCAGCGTGCCGGCCACGTAGAACGGCAGGTGCAGATCGATACCCCCCAGCACGCCGCCGAGTACCGGGCCGAGGATGAACCCGACGCCGAACATGGCCCCCAACATGCCGAAGCGGCGCGCCCGATCCTCCGGCGGCGTGATGTCGGCGACATAGGCATTGGCGACCGCAGCGTTGGCCTGCATCGCACCGCCGAACAACCGGACGACGATCAACATCCACAACGCCGTAGCCATCGCGGTGGCAAAGAAGTTGAGCGCCAGGCCACAGAAGCCCAGCAGCAGTACCGGACGCCGCCCGTAGCGGTCGGACAATGCCCCCAGCAGCGGCGAGCCGATGAAATTGGCAAGCCCGAATGCGAATGCAACGACGCCGTACCACAGCGCGGTGTCCTTCTGCGAGCCTGTGAAGCTGCCGACCAGTGCTGGCAGCACGGGGATGATCAAGCCGATCGACACCATGTCGATCAGCACCGTGACCATGATGAATCCCATGGCGGCCTGGCGGGGCCGTGCGGCCCTGGACGTCATCTCATTCGAGCCGGTAATTCGGCGCTTCCTTGGTGATCTGCACATCGTGGACGTGGCTCTCGCGGATGCCCGCTGAGGTGATCTCGACGAATTCGGCCCGATCGCGCATGTCTTCGATGCTGGCGCAGCCGCAATAACCCATGCTGGCACGCAGGCCGCCGGCCATCTGGAACAAGATGCCGACCATCGAACCCTTGTAGGGAACGCGGCCCTCGATGCCCTCGGGCACGAATTTGTCGGCATTCGGATTGGCGCCGGTATTGTCCTGGAAATAGCGGTCGGCGCTGCCTTGCTGCATCGCACCGATCGAGCCCATGCCGCGGTAGCTTTTGTAGCTGCGCCCCTGGAACAGGACGATCTCGCCTGGCGCTTCTTCGGTGCCCGCAAACATGCCGCCCATCATCACCGTGTGTGCACCAGCGGCGATCGCCTTGGCAATGTCACCGGAGTACCGGATGCCGCCGTCGGCGATCAGCGGAATCCCGCTTCCGGCAAGCGCGGTGGCGACATTGTCGATGGCGGTGATCTGCGGCACGCCGACACCGGCGACGATGCGTGTCGTACAGATCGAACCCGGGCCGATGCCCACCTTTACACCATCCGCACCGGCATCGGCCAAGGCGCGCGCAGCCGCACCGGTGGCAATGTTGCCGCCGATCACGTCGACCTGCGGATAGTTCTGCTTGACCCAGCGCACCCGTTCGATCACGCCGGCACTGTGACCGTGCGCGGTATCGACCACCAACACGTCGACGCCGGCCTTGACCAGCGCATCGACCCGCTCTTCGGTGCCTTCGCCAACGCCGACCGCCGCGCCGCAGCGCAGCTTGCCCTGCGCGTCACGCGCGGCCAGCGGGAAATTGGTCTGCTTGGTGATGTCCTTGACGGTGTACAGCCCACGCAGCTCAAAGGCGTCATTGACGACCAGCACCCGTTCGAGCTTGTGCTTGTGCATCAGGGCCTTGGCATCGGCCAGGGTGGCGTTTTCGCGCACAGTGATGAGGCGTTCGCGCGGCGTCATGATCTCGCGCACGGGTGCATCGAGCCGCGTCTCGAAGCGCAGGTCGCGGCCGCTGACAATACCGACGACTCGACCCTCGTCGACCACCGGAAAGCCCGAAATGCCATGTTGGCGCGACAACTCGATCACATCTCGAACCGGCACCCCGGATGAAATCGTGATCGGATCGCGCAACACGCCCGATTCGTAGCGCTTGACCCGCGCCACTTCGGCGGCCTGCTGCTTCGGCGTCAGGTTCTTGTGAACGATGCCTATGCCGCCTTCCTGCGCAATCGTGATTGCCAACCGGGCCTCGGTGACCGTATCCATCGCCGCCGACACCAGCGGCAGATTCAGCGTGATGTTTCGCGACAGCCGCGTCGCGAGCGTGGTGTCCCTCGGCAGCACCTGCGAGAAGGCCGGAACCAGCAGGATATCGTCGAATGTTAGCGCTTTGCCTAGAAGGCGCATGAGGAAAGCTCCTGAGGAGGACGGGGATGAGTCATCACGGACCCTCGCCCCGAGAACCGGACCTCAGCGGTCGCCGCAGCCGGCTCGAGCACATTGGTTTGTGCGGGTTTGGGGAGCACAAGATTCTATCAGTGGCGCCCTTCAGCGCGTCTTGAGCAGCCTGCTTTGCAAGCTTGGGGCGCACGGCCGATGCGCGCGCCGGTCATGCGCCGGTCCGGTATCGGGCGATACTTGAAGCAATCGCAATCGCACGCACCGCACTCACCGGCCGGACCGGCTGTTGAACGCGTCCTGTATGCGGCCGGCGCGCCCTGAACTGCATTGCCTGAGACACCGCCAGAAATGAGTTTCGATCCGACCAATTCATCTGGTGCGCTGCACCATCTTGCCGAGCGGCTCGGCGTCTATCGCCAATATGTCTCGGCATCGGGTGAAACCTGCACGGTAAATGACGCCAGCCTGCGCCTGCTTTGCACCGCGCTCGGCTTCAATGCGCATTCCGATGCGGCCATCGCAGCGTCAACGGGCAGCCTGTTGGAGACCAACGCATTGGTCGATCCGGTCGTGTTGGCCACCGAAGGACACCCCCTGGTGACTGCGTGGCGAGCCGCTCAGCCGGTCGCTGAGCCGGTTGATAAGGCCGTGCGCTGGCGAATCACGCTCGAGCAGGGTGGCGTCGTCCACGGAGTGGCCACACCAGTGATCACCGCAGGCCAGACCACGATCCATATTGCGCTGGACGGCGTGGCCAACGGCTACCACCGGCTGACGATCAGCCAGGGTGGGCAGAGCGCGTCAACCACGCTGATCGTCGCACCGCATCGTGGATGGACGCCACTGCACTGGCACACTGGCGCGCGGCGCGACTGGTCGATCACGACGCAGCTCTATTCGCTGCGATCCGACCACAACTGGGGCATCGGCGACTTTTCCGATCTGACTGGACTGGCGCGGCACGCGGCAGCGCACGGCGCCTCGTCGATCGGCCTGAACCCGCTGCATGCGCTGTTCCCGGCCAATCCACGCCACCTGAGCCCTTATTCACCGTCGAGCCGGGTTTTTCTCAATCCGGTCTACATCGACGTCGAGACGGTGCCGGAATTTGCGGACAGCGTCGCAGTGCGACAGTTGGTCGACGCGCCAGCGTTCAGGGCTCGCTTGCAAGCCGCGCGATCCAGTGAAATGGTCGACTACGAAGCCGTCTGGGCGCTCAAACTCGAAGTGCTGCACGCCCTGTTTGCCGAATTCAGCGATCAGGCGAAACAAGAGCCGCAGGGCAACCGGTCGCGCGCATTCCAGGTATTCAAGGTCCAGGCAGGCGCCGAACTGGCCCGCTTCGCACTGTTCGAGGCCCTGCAACAGCACATGGTCGATGATGGTGCGGGTTTGTCGTGGCATGCCTGGCCGGCGGCGTTTCGCGACATCGATTCAGGCGAGGTGACGACCTTTCGCGCGACGCACGCCGATGCGATCGAGTTTTCGGAATTTTTGCAATGGGAGGCCGATCGCCAACTCGGCGCTGCAGCCAGCGCCATGCGCGCACTGGGAATGTCGACCGGCGTCTACCGCGACGTGGCCGTCGGTGTCGACCCGAATGGCGCCGAGGCGTGGGGCGATCAGGCGCTGCTGGTATCAGGTGCTTCGGTCGGAGCGCCGCCCGACGACTACAACCCGAAGGGTCAGGATTGGGGCCTGACGCCATTCAATCCGATTGCGCTGCGGCAACGGGCCTATGCGCCCTTCATCGCCGCGATCCGGGCAAACATGCGCCACGCCGGGGCAGTCCGGATCGATCACGTGATCGGCCTGAAGCGGCTGTTCTGGGTGCCGACCGGCACCGGTCCGGCGGCCGGCGGCTACGTCGCCTATCCCTACGACGACCTGATGGCGATCGTTGCGCTGGAGAGCCATCGCCAGCAATGCCTGGTGGTCGGCGAAGACCTCGGGACCGTACCAGAGGGCTTTCGCGAAGACGCGATATCGAGAGCCCTGTTGTCATACCGGGTGTTGATGTTCGAACGGGCCGATGGCGACGGCGCTTTTCTGCCGCCGTCGCACTACCCTGAGTTGGCAGCCGCGGCCGTATCGACCCACGATTTGCCGACACTGGCTGGTCTGTGGGCAGGCCGCGACCTGGAATGGCGAAGCACGCTGGCCTTGTATTCGGACCTGGACGGCGCGCGACGCGACGGGGAGTTTCGCAGCGCCACGCGCAGTGCGCTGATCGCCGCGCTGCAAGCCCATGGCGAACTGCCGCCGGATGCGGCTGAGCGGTTGGGTAGCGGCGCGCGGACCTCCACCGAGTCGCTCGCAGAGTTGATCCAGGCCGCACACTGCTTCCTTGCCAAGGCGCCGAGCCGCTTGATGTTGGTGCAGATCGAGGATCTGGCCAGCGAGATCGAGCAGATGAATTTGCCCGGCACCGTCGATCAACACCCGAACTGGCGACGCAAACTGGGGTGTTCCCTCGACCATTTGTTCAACGACCCCGCCGTGGTCCGCACCACAGCGGCCATCGTCAGGGGCCGTTCATCCGGCTTGGGTCAGCCGGCGTAGCAGTCGGGCAAGCAGGCTGATGGCTACACTGCAGGCTTTACCTTTGCCGACGCAGCAACGCGTGAACGCCATGAACCGTCTTGCAGCCACTGCGCTTGTCGCCCTCATCGGCTTGACGCTGGCGACTCCTGCCAGCGCGACGCTGTGGAAATGGCGCGACGGCGGCCGCATTGTCTTCAGCGACCGGCCGCCGCCCGCTAGCATCCCAGATCGAGCCATCCTGGAACGCCCGACCGGCATGGAGCGTGGCGCAGTCCCACCTTCACCGACCGGCCCATCGCTGGTCGATCCGACCCCGGCGCCCGTTGCTGCCGAGCCCGCATCGGCGGCCACCGAACCCGCGCTGGAAGCCAAGTTGCGCAAGGAAGCCGAAGCGAAGGCAGCCAAGCAGAAGGCCGACGAAGCCAAGCTGGCCTCTGCGCGTGCCGAGAACTGCTTGCGCGCCAAGGGCCAGTTGAAATTGCTGGACGATGGTGTACGAATCGCCAAGACCAACCAGAAAGGCGAGCGCGAAATTCTCGACGACAAACAGCGCGGCGAAGAACAGGCGCGCGTCCGCAAGATCATCGCCAGCGACTGCAAGTAAAACAGGCCGCTGCGGTTCGCAACCTGCGGCATCCTGTGCGCCGTTCGCGCCGTCAGGGGTTTTTGAGAGCCCGCTTGGCCGACTGACTGCGCTGGCGCAAGCGCCTGGCTTCCTTGGGCTCGACCAGCAGCGGGCGATAGATCTCGACGCGATCACCATCGCGCAGACCCTGCTGCAACGACACCGACCTGCCCCAGATGCCCACCCTGCGGCCATCACGATCAATTTCCGGATGACGTTGCAGGATGCCGGCGGCCTTCAACGCATCGTCGACGCTAGCGCCGTCGGGCAGCCGCAGCGTGGCGCTGTCGAGCGTCGATCGGGATGCGCAGTAAATGACCTCCACCTCGATGTCGGCCGCTGAATTTCCATCCGCCGAATCAACCATAAACCTGCTCGGCGCGCTTGACGAAGCTGTCGACGAAGGTATTGGCAATTCGGTCGAAGACCGGCCCGACCAAGGCCTCCAGCGTGCGGCTCGAGAAGCTATAACGCATGTCGAACTCGATCTTGCAGGCCTGTGAAGTTTCGCCCTCGTCGGCGCCAGGCTTGCTCAGCGGAATGAATTGCCAATGACCATCGAGCTTGGAAAACGGTCCGTCGACCAGTTCGATGCGCACGGCGCGGTCGGGGTCGTGCTCGTTGCGCGTGGTGAATGCATGCCGGACGCCGGCGTAGGACAGGTGCAGCCGCGCGGTCGCACCCTCGTCGTGCCGCGAAAGAACCTCGGCCTTTTCGCACCAGGGCAGAAAGCGCGGATAGTCTTCGACCTCGGTGACCAGCCGGTACATCTGCGGCGCCGAATACCACAGCAGAACGGACTTCTTGACGTGCTTCATACAATGAAGCAATTGTATTGAGAGGCAACGCCCTCCATCACCATGTCGATTGCAGAAAACCGGCGCGCCCGGTTCGATTACCACATCGAGGAACGCTATGAGGCGGGCATGGTGCTGCAAGGCTGGGAAATCAAGGCCATCCGCGCCGGCCAAGTCCAGCTGACCGACGGCTATGTCCTCATCCGCGATGGCGAGCTGTTCCTGATCGGCTGCCGCATCAATGCACTGCGCAGCGCCTCGACCCACATCAATCCCGAGGCCGACCGCACCAAAAAACTGCTGATGCACAAGGAAGAGATCAAGCGGCTGGTCGGCAAGGTCGAGCAGAAAGGCTTCACACTGGTCCCGCTTGATCTGCATTTCAAAGGTTCCCACGTCAAGGCAGAAATCGCACTGGCCAAGGGCAAGGCGGAACACGACAAGCGCAACACCGAGAAGAAAAAAGACTGGGAACGGGAAAAGGGCAGACTGATGAGACATAAGGTCTCATCAAAGGCTTAGCCTGCGGCGCAGCAGCGACGGTCTGCACTTTCGCCGCAGGCAAAAGGG
>JBBRID010000198.1:0-7447 GCA_038221635.1 Burkholderiales bacterium | reverse complement strand
GCAGATCCTTGCCGCTGCCGAGTTCCTCCCAATGCGTTCCGCCTACCGAGCAACTGTAGACAAGCCGGTTGCCGAGCCGCTGATGGATCGTCGAACGCAGCGCCGCATTGCCGCTGAAATCGACATAGACGATCTTGCGCTCGCCGAACCCCTCGTTCAGCTCGTCGTAGCCGAGGACCTGGTCATAACAGCCCAGCGAGAGCGTGAACGCCAGATTGCCAGGGGAAGTCAGACCGACAAGGCTCACTGCATCGGGCCCGCCGCGCCGCTGGCCGAGACAGAACGCTGCGCCGTAGGCCGTCTTGCTCGACGCACTGGACATCAGAACGGCAGATGCGCCGAAGAACTGCTCGCTGGCCAGAAAGTCGTCGATCAGGAACGAGGTGGTGAACAGTGGGCGCAGCAGCGCCTGCTGGGCTTCGAGCGTTGCGTCGTAGGCCGCGTCAGCGCTGGTACGAAGATATTGGTTGTAGACAGGATGCAGCTCACGCCGGTGCGCGGCGCCGTCGACGAAGCCGGTGGCGCTGATGCGCATCGGCTCGACCAACACCGTGTCGGAAATCGGCCAGTAGCCGTAGAAACGCTCGCCGGGCTCGATGCCCTCACAGGCGGACTCGATCACTGCGGCGAAACCCCAGACCGGGATGCAGCCAGTCTCAACGTCGCCGGTGGGAAAGAAGTCCCAATAACGCATCGCGACGCCGAATGCCGCGTAGGTGATGTTGTTCGACGTCAATGCAAAGCTGTCTATCCGCATCGAAACCTGGCCCTTACCGACCGGGGCACTTGGTCGTTCGATCCAATCGACATGGCGCAGGTCGGCGCGCCGGACCACCATGGTTGTGCTCATTGATCTCCCGGCAAGCGTTTGGCTTCGAGTTCCCGCAGTGTGGTTTTCAACACCTTGCCGTAGTTGTTTTTCGGCAGGTCGTCGACGAAGCGGTAATGTTTGGGCCGTTTGAAACGGGCGATGTGTTCGAGGCAAAAGGCGTCGAGCATGGCGGCGTCGATGTTGCCGATGGGCACGACATAGGCGACCACGATCTCGCCCCATTGCGCATCGTGCCGACCGATCACCGAGACTTCGGCCACCAGTGGATGATTGAGCAATGCCTCTTCGACCTCACGCGGGTAGATGTTGCTGCCGCCGCTGACCACCAGGTCTTTGCTGCGATCCAGCAGCGTGAGGAAGCCGTCTGCGTCGAGACGGCCGATGTCGCCGGTCCACAGCCAGTCGTCGCGGATGGCGGCGGCGGTGGCCGCCTCGTCGCGCCAGTAGCCGAGCATCACCACTTCCCCTCGTACGCAGACTTCGCCGCTGGTGTCGGGCGGGCATGGATTGCCGTCCGGCCCGCGAATCGATACCTCGACCATCGATTGCGCCACGCCGACCGACGCGAGGCGCTCACGGTAGCGCTCCTGCGTGTCATCGTTGATGACATCCTGCGGCAGCACGGTGATCGTCATCGGGCATTCGCCTTGGCCATAGATCTGCGCGAAACGAGGGCCTACAACGGCAAGCGCGTCTTCGATATCGGCGAGATACATCGGGCCGCCGCCGTAGCAGATCGTTGCGAGGCCTTCCGGTTTCTCGCCTCGAGACCTCGCAGCATCGACGATGCGGCGCACCATCGTGGGTGCGCCGAAGAACGAGGCGTCGCGCCAATAGGCCGCCAAGTCGAGGCACTCTGCCGCATCAAACCCGCCGGATCGCGGTATCACGTTGATTCCGCCGTTCAGCACGTAGGGCAGGTGATACAAGCCGCCACCATGCGACAACGGGGCCGGGTGCAGCATCACCGCGCCAGGCGCCACCGATTGCACCGATGCCAGGTAGGCCATCGAGCACCACCGCAACTGCCGTGCTCCCAGGCTGACACCTTTTGGTCGTCCGGTCGTCCCGCTGGTATAGAACAACCAGGCAGGTTCGTCTTCCGCGCGCTCGGCAATTTCGGGCCGGGCGATCGACGCATCGGCGATGAAGCTGAAATCGGTTGCCACCGCGACCGCGGTGCCGGCCTCGTTCAGCGCTGCGGTCAACGCGGTGCCTCGTTCCGCATCCGTCAGAACGAGCCGGCATCCGCAATGGCCGGCGATCCATGCCGTCTCGCGCGCGTGCAACTTGGCATTGATCGGAACGACAATGCCACCCATCCACCAGATGCCCCACAGCAGCGGCAGATAGACGGGCTGGTTCGACATGAACAGGGCGATCCGGTCGCCGGCAACCAGTCCTTGCGTTAGCAGCCAGCCGGCGCTGCGCGCCGCGCGTTCGGCAAAGTCATCGTATGTCGCCCAGACTGATTCGCCAGCGGCGATGGCCGGTCGATGCGGATGGACCCGCGCAGTGCGTTCGAGCCAGACGGCGATGTTCATGTCGATTGATGGGTGGGCTGAGCATGCCACATCCGCGTGTGGAGTAGATTCGACCTTTACCCACAACTGGAGTCTGTGATGGACGAGGAAACCTTCAACATCAGTATTCGAAAATTTCTCAAGGTGGTCGGTGTCAGCTCGCAGCGGGAAATCGAGCAAGCTGTCGCCAAGGCGGTTGCCGATGGTTCGATCAGCGGCAACGAAACACTGGTGGCAACAATGACGCTGCAGATCGCAGCCTTGAACCTCGAAGTCAAGTTCGACGGGGACATTGCGCTTCAATGAATCGCATCCATGCGGCCACGGAGGGCCATTGATGAAGATCTGTATCTACGGCGCCGGCGCGATCGGCGGATTGATCGGTACGCGGCTGGCGGTGGCCGGCGGATGCGAGGTCAGCGCGGTGGCGCGCGGCGCCACGCTGGCGGCGTTGCAGCAACATGGCTGGCGGCTGCGCCAGGGTGATCGGCTGTTGCAAGCTGCAGCGAATGCTGCGCAAGACCCTCGCGAACTCGGCGCGCAGGACATCATCGTGATCGCCGTCAAGGGCCAGGCACTTCCGGAAGTCGCGAGCCGGATCGCGCCGCTGTTGAAACCGGAAACCATCGTGATTCCGGCAATCAATGGCGTGCCCTGGTGGTTTTCCCAGGTTGTCGACGGACTCGGTGGCGAGCCGTTGCAAAGTGTCGATCCCGGCGGTCGAATTGCCGCAACCATCGCGATCGACCAGATTGTCGGATGCGTCGTACATGCCAGCGCGTCGACTCCGGAGCCCGGTCTGGTGCTCCATAGGATGGGAAACGGCCTGATCATCGGTGAGCCAGCCGGTGGTGAGTCGCAGCGAGTCTCGCGGGTTGCCGAGTTGCTGGTAGCGGCCGGCTTCGATGTCACCCGTTCAACCGATATCCGCCAGGCGCTCTGGTACAAGCTGTGGGGCAATCTGACGATCAACCCGCTGTGTGCGTTGACCGGTGCGTCGACCGCACCGATCCTCACCGATCCCTTGGTGCGGGCCTTCGTTTCAGCGGCGATGCTCGAGGCTTCGGCAGTGGGTGCCCATGTCGGCTGCGCGATCGGCCAGAGTCCGGAAGATCGTCATGCGATCACGGCGAGGCTGGGAGACTTCAAGCCGTCGATGTTGCAGGATGTCGAGGCCGGGCGCGGCATCGAGCTCGATCCAATCGTTACCGCGGTGCACGAGATGGCGCAGCGGCTCGGTGTTGCGACGCCGAATATCGATGCCATCCTTGGCCTGACGCGAGTGTCGGCGCGATTGCGCGGCCTGTATCCCGCCGACGCAACCTCGGCGACCGGGTGAGTCACCAGCCGCTGGCGGTCAGCCGTGGCGTGCGCGCGAGCCGGCCAGCGCCGTGAAGATGCCCAGGCCGATGAACATTGCACCGCCGAGGTAACGACCGGCGCGTCGCGCGCGGCTGGCTCGGGTCAACGCGGGCGCGATGGCACCTGCGGCGCAGGCGTAAACGCTGTCGGTGATCGCGGCCACAAGGACGAAGATTGCACCGAGCGCACAAGCCTGCAATGCCGGGTGTGCGCCAGCGGGCGTCAGAAACTGCGGCAGGAAGGCGGCAAAGAAGATCATCGTCTTCGGATTCAGCATGGCGACAACCAAGCCGTCGCGGAAGATTTTCGACAGCGGTGCCCTTGGTGGTGCCGCCGACGCGGCATCGCCGCGCGTGCCGCGCAGCATCATCACGCCGAGATAGACGAGATAGAGTGCGCCGGCGTACTTGACGATCGCGAATGCTTGCGCAGATGCTGCGAACAAGGCGGCGAGACCGAGTGAGGCCGCCAGCGCATTGCCCAGGTTGCCGAGCGCCACACCGGCAACCGAAACCAGGCCGGAATGTCGTCCTTGCACGACGCTGCGGGTGACGACATACAACACACCGGGACCCGGTGTCACGGCCAGCACCAGACTCGCCAACAGGAAGGCGGAAAACAAGGGCCAGGCGGGCAACAGGTTTCCCATCGACTGACTCCGGGGCGCTGGCGCCTTGGTTGTTCAGCGGCTGCCGCGCTTGTCGCCTGTCGGCGCGGACAAATCGGATTTACGAATGCGCACCGCCCTGGTGGGGGCGGGAACTTCTGCTGGTGCCTCGGCCGTCGTTGCCAACAGCGATGCGGCCAGCGCTTGCTCCGGCGTTCTTTCCGGGCCTGTCGGTGTGCCATTGACCAAGGCCTTGGCATCGGCAGCCACGGTTTCCTTGACGACAGCGGTGTGCGGCGCCAGCATCGGGATCAGCTGACCATAGATCTTCGGGTTGCCGGCCACCACTTCGCGCTGGAACAGGTAGTCAGCCTCGCCGGTGAAGTTGCCGATCAATCCTCCCGCTTCGGTGATCATCAACGAGCCCGCCGCGATATCCCAGGGGTGCAGCCCGGTCTCGAAAAAACCGTCGTACCAACCGGCGGCCACATAGCAAAGGTCCAGCGCCGCGGCGCCGGGCCGTCTGACGCCGGCGCAGCTCTGCATCACGGCCTCGAACATGGCCAGATAGCGCTTGAAGTTGTCACCCTTGCGAAATGGAAACCCGGTGCCGATCAAGGCATCGGCCAGACGCGTGCGCTTGGAGACGCGAAGGCGCTTGTCGTTGAGGAACGCGCCGCGTCCCTTCGAGCTGTAGAACAGGTCGTTGCGCGACGGGTCGTACACGACCGCCTGCTGGATCTGGCCTTTGTAGGACAGCGCGATCGAGACGGCGAAGACTGGCAGGCCGTGGATGAAATTGGTGGTGCCATCCAGCGGGTCGATGATCCACAGGTAGTCGCTGTCCCTGGCGCCGTGCGCACGCCCTGACTCTTCAGCCAGGATGCCGTGACCGGGGTAGGCCGTCAGCAGCGTCTCGATGATGATTCGCTCGGCCGCTTGATCGACTTCGGTGACGAAATCGTTGCTCGATTTGGTCGTGACATGCACCAGGTCGAGGTCAAGCGAGGCCCGATTGATCAGTGCCCCCGCTGCACGTGCCGCCTTGATGGCGATGTTGAGCATGGGATGAAGCGCTTGCGACATGGGGCAACCTGATGTGGGGGGGACGAGCCTGGCGGAGGAAAAGAGCGGCAGCAACCGACGACACACGGGCGCTGCGGATAATCGCCATTTTATGACGCCTGAGAACCCCTCGCCGCCGGCTGAAGTGATGCCCCGGCCTGCCGCAACCCGCTTCATCCTCGTCGAGACCAGCCATCCCGGCAATGTCGGTGCGGCCGCGCGTGCCATGAAGGTGATGGGATTCGATGACCTGGTGCTGGTCGCACCACGCGACCCACTGATTGCGAAGGCTCCGGAGGCGATCGCGATGGCGAGCGGCGCAACCGACGTGCTGCAACAGGCACGGGTCGTCGACAACCTGACCGACGCCGTCGTGGGCATCGACCATCTATGCGCCACGGCCATGACACCGCGCGATTTCGGCCCGGCCGTCCATGCACCACGCGAACACCTGGCCGCCGTGGCGCGCAGCGGCCACCGGGTCGGCTTTGTCTTCGGCTCGGAACGGTTCGGCCTCGGCAATCAGCACGTTTATCAATGCCATGCGGTGCTGAGCATTCCCACGCCGCCCGGTTACGGCTCGCTCAATCTGGCACAGGCGGTTCAATTGATCGCCTACGACTGGCGTTGCGCACTGGGTGCGTTTCGGGTCGAGCCGCGCACCGTGGCACCGCAATTTGCCGACGCGGCCGAGGTTCAGGGGCTGCTCGAACACTGGCAGCAGACGCTGCAACAGATTGGCTTTCTTGACCCGGAGGCTCCGCGCAAATTGATGCCCAGACTGAACCAGTTGCTCAATCGAGCCGAGCTTCGCAGCGAAGAGGTGCACATCCTGCGTGGCATCGCCCGCGCCATGGCTGAGGCCGCGAAAAAGCAGGGCTGACGGCTTCGCCGCGATCAATCGAGCTGGCTGCGAAGATCTCCGACCACTCCTGCGGCGTCTGCATGGCCGGCCAGCCCTGCACGAATGCCGCACGCGGCATACACTGGCTGCCAAAACAACGACGCGTGCTTGTCGAACCGCGCCTGAGAACATGTTCCAACGAATCCGAGAAGACATCGCCTGCATCACCGAACGCGATCCGGCCGCGCGGTCGGCCTGGGAAGTGCTGACCTGCTATCCGGGCCTGCATGCCTTGGTGATGCACCGCTGGGCGAACCTGTTCTGGCGTCACGGCTTCAATTGGCTGGGGCGGTTCACGTCGCATGTCGCGCGTTTTCTGACCGGCATCGAGATCCATCCAGGCGCGAAGATCGGACACCGGGTCTTCATCGATCACGGCATGGGCGTGGTGATCGGCGAAACCGCCGAAGTCGGAGACGACTGCACGATCTACCAGGGCGTGACACTCGGCGGTACTTCGTTGTCGAAAGGCGCCAAGCGCCATCCCACGCTGGGCAAGGGCGTGATCATCGGCGCCAATGCGCAGGTGCTTGGCGGCTTCCTCGTCGGTGATGGCGCGCGTGTCGGGTCGAGCGCCGTCGTCGTCAAACCGGTGCCCCCCGGTGCCACCGCGGTGGGCAATCCAGCCCGTGTGCTGCAAGGCGATGGTGATGAAAAGCGTGAGGCAATTGCTGCACGCCTGGGTTTTTCAGCCTATGGCGTGACGCAGGGTGACGACCCGGTGGCGCAAGCGATGAAAGGCCTGATCGACAATGCATCGGGCCATGAGCATCAGATCATGATGCTGTGGCAGGCGATCGAAAAGCTGTCGGCACGCTCACGCGAGTTGCCCGGCCAGGACTGCGTGCCGGCGGATGCGCAGAAAACCGAATGTTTCGATGCCGAACGCCTGAACCAGCTGGTCAAGTAGCCGCTGTTGCGGCTATTTCCGGATCGCGGTCTTCGGCCTGAAGGCCTTGCTGATGGCCTCGTCGGTATCGATGTACGGACCGCCGATCAGGTCGATGCAATAAGGCACTGCGGCAAAGATGCCATGCACTGGCGGCTGCGCAGTCGGCAGACCCTGCAAGGTCTCGGCGATGGACTTCGGCTGCCCCGGCAGGTTGATGATCAGGCTCTGGCCGCGGATCACCGCCTCTTGTCTTGACAGGATC
>JBBRID010000197.1:0-7449 GCA_038221635.1 Burkholderiales bacterium | reverse complement strand
CAGCCCAGGCGCGCCCTCGCGATCCCGGATCGCGCCGTACCAGCGGTTGGCGAATGGCAGCAAGCGCTTGCGCAGAGCCAGCACGCGCGCGGTGAAATGGAGCAGATCCCGGTCGGCGCCGGCCCAGTCGATCCAGGTGATTTCGTTGTCCTGGCAGTACGGGTTGTTGTTGCCGTCCTGGCCGTGCCCGAGTTCATCCCCAGCCGCCAGCATCGGCGTGCCCTGGGAGAGCAGGGCGGTGGCAAGCAACACGCGCTGCAGCCGTGAGCGCAGTGCGTTGATTGCCGGATCCTCGCTGTCACCTTCGACCCCGCAATTGAAGCTGAGGTTGTGCCGGTGGCCGTCGCGGTTGTTTTCGCCGTTCGCTTGATTGTGACGATCGTTGTACGAAACCAGATCGCGCAGGCTGAAGCCGTCATGCGATACGACGTAATTCACGGAGTCGGCCGGCAACCGAGATCGATTCTCGAACAGGTCGGACGAGCCACACAGGCGCAGCGCGAATTCAGCGCGGGTCGAGCCACCGGGCTGACCCATGTGCAGCCAGAAGCCGCGCATCGTGTCGCGAAAGTGGTCGTTCCATTCGAGCCAGCCGCGCGGGAAGTTTCCGACCTGGTAGCCCGCGGGCCCGATGTCCCACGGTTCGGCAATCAGCTTGACTCGTGACAGCAGCGGGTCCTGCGAAAGCGCCGCGAAAAACGCCGCGCGGTTGTCGAAGCCCCGGTCGCCGCGGCCGATGACTGGCGCCAGATCGAAGCGGAAGCCGTCGACATGCATTTCGCCGACCCAGAAGCGCAGCGAATCCATCACCAGTTGCAGGACGCCCGGCTGGCGCATGTCCAGTGTATTGCCGCAGCCGGTGTAATTGTCCAGATGGGAGTGATGGCTGGAGTCGACGTGGTGACGGTAATAAGAGGCGTTGTCGATGCCGCGAAAGCTCAACGACGGCCCGGCCACGTCGCTTTCCGCCGTGTGGTTGTAGACCACATCGAGAATCACCTCAATGCCGGCGCGATGCAATGCCTTGACCATCGCTCGGAATTCATCGCTTGGCGTCTGGCCATCGATGCCGGAGGCAAACTTCGGATCGGGACAGAAAAATCCCAGGCTGTTGTAGCCCCAGTGATTGGCCAAGCCCATCGCGGCCAGGCGCTGCTCGTCGAGGTGGTAGTGAACTGGCAGCAACTCCAACGTCGTGACGCCGAGCTGCTTGAAATGGGCGATCGAGGCCGGATGGGCGAGGGCGGCATAGCTGCCGCGCAACTCGGCCGGGATGGCTGGGTTGAGTTTGGAAAATGCCTTCACCTGCAGCTCGTAGACCACGGTGTCGTCCGGCGCAACGACGGGCGCGCGGTCGCCCTCCCAGTCGTATTGGGACGCCTGCTCGTCGATGACTCTGGCTTTCAGCGCAAATGCGGCGTTGTCGAGCTTGTCGAGCTGCTGCGGATGTCCGACCTGCGCGGCAAAATGATCGGCACGCCAGTCGAAGTGGCCGACGATATCGCGCGCGTAGGGATCGAGCAGCAGCTTCGCAGGGTTGAACCAATGGCCGTGTTCAGGCTGCCAGGGTCCGCTGGCGCGCAGCCCGTAGATCAAACCCTGTTTAGCGCCTTCGAGAAAACCATGCCAGATGTCGCCGCTGCGTGTGGGCAATGGCATCCGTTCGATTTCGGTCGATCCGGTGCTGTCGAACAGGCACAGATCGATTGCCTGGGCGTGGGCTGAGAAAACCGCGAAATTGACACCGTCGCCGTCCGTGGTCGCGCCCAACGGCCAGGGCCGACCAGCTTTCAAATGCCTGACTTTGGCGGCGCCCGCCGGATCAGCGCACATCTGGCGTGACGTTCCAGATTTGCTCGGCGTACTCACGGATCGTGCGGTCCGACGAGAACACGCCCATTCCAGCCACGTTCGCGATTGCCTTGGCCGCCCACCGTGCCGGATCGCGGTACAGGTCGTCGACGCGGGCCTGCGTGGCGACATAGTCAGCGTAGTCGGCCAGCAGCAGGTAATGATCCCCGCCCCACAGCAGCGAATCGACCAGTTGCCGATAACGCCCCGGATCGGTGGGCGAGAACTGGCCTCCGGAGATGCCGTCGAGCACCGCGCGCAGCGCTGCATTGGATTCGTACAGCCGCATCGGCTGATAGCCGGCCTTGCGCTGGGCAACAACCTCGGGCGTACGCAGGCCGAAGATGAAGATGTTGTCGTCGCCGACCTGCTGGCGGATCTCGATATTGGCGCCGTCGTCGGTGCCAATGGTCAACGCACCGTTCAACGCGAGCTTCATGTTGCCGGTTCCCGAGGCTTCGGTGCCGGCGGTCGAGATCTGCTCCGACAGATCGGCGCCGGGCATGATCACTTCGGCAACCGACACCCCGTAATTCGGAATGAATACCACCTTCAGCTTGTCGCCGATCCGGGCATCGTTGTTGATGACCGAACCGACATCATGAATCAGCCGGATGATGGATTTGGCCATGTGATAGCTCGAAGCAGCCTTGCCGGCGAAGATCACCGTTCGGGCCACCCAGGGACGGCCATTGATACCTTGCGGATGGATCAACATCGCCTGGTAGCGGCTCACGACGTGCAACACGTTGAGCAGCTGACGCTTGTATTCGTGGATGCGCTTGACCTGAACGTCGAACAGGCTGCTCGGCTTGATCTGGATGCCGGTGGTGCGCTCGATCAGGGCGGCCAGACGCTCCTTGTTGTCGCGTTTCACGACCATGAAAGCAGACTTGAAAGCGGCGTTGTCCTGCAGGTCTTTCAACGCGGACAAGCCGTCGAGGTTGGTGCGCCATTGCGTACCGATCGAGGAATCGAGCAAGGCCGACAACCCCGGGTTGGCTTGCTGCAGCCACCGCCTCGGCGTCACGCCGTTCGTCATGTTGGTGAAGCGGTCCGGCCACAGGAAGGCGAAGTCGGCAAAGATGGTCTGGACCAGCAGCTCGGAATGGAGCGCCGACACGCCGTTGACCTTGTGACTGCCGACGATCGACAGGTGCGCCATTCGCACGCGGCGCTCACCGTGCTCGTCGATCAGAGACAGGCGGGCCAGGAAATCCGGATCGCCGGGCCGCTGGGCAACTGCGAATTCGAGAAACTCCTTGTTGATGCGAAAGATGATCTCCAGATGGCGTGGCAGCACCTGCTGCATCAGCGCCACCGGCCAGGTCTCCAGCGCCTCCGGCATCAGGGTGTGATTGGTGTACGAGAACACGCGGGTGCACTGCGCCCAGGCGGATTTCCAACTCATTCCGTGGTCGTCGCACAACAGGCGCATCAACTCTGCCACGCCGATCGCCGGGTGGGTATCGTTGAGGTGAATGGCGATCCTGTCTGACAGGTTGTCCAGGCTGCCGTGTTCTTCGATGTGCCGGCTTACGATGTCGTGGATCGACGCGGCGGTGAAGAAATACTCCTGCTTCAGACGCAACTCGCGACCGGCCGGCGTGCTGTCGTTCGGGTAGAGCACCCAGGAGATGTTTTCGTATTCGTTCTTGATGCTGGCTGCGCGGCCGTAGTCACCGGTATTGAATGCGTGCAGGTCCAGGTGCGCCGGTGCCACCGCCTTCCACAGCCGCAAGGTGCTGACTCGGGTGGTGCCTTGACCGGGGACGACCATGTCGTAGGCTTTGGCGGCCACTTCACCGGCGGGTCGCCAGATCGCCTTGGCCTGTTCGCCTTCACCCTGATGTTCGACCCAACCTCCGAAGCGGATCGGCACATTGATTCCTGCACGTGGAAACTCCCAAGGCGTGCCGTCGGCCAGCCACGGGTCGGGAATCTCGATCTGGACACCACCGTCGATCTCCTGAGCGAACATGCCGTATTCGTAACGGATTCCGTAGCCGAACGACGGCAGGCCCAGATTGGCCATCGAATCGAGAAAACAGGCCGCGAGGCGCCCGAGGCCACCGTTCCCCAGTGCCGCGTCTGGTTCGCAGTCGGCGATCTCTTCCAGCGTTTTGGCGTGGTGAGCGAGGCCGGCTGCGGCAGACTCCTGCAGATCCAGCGCAGCCAGCGCGTTCGACAAGGCGCGGCCGATCAGGAACTCCATCGACAGGTAGTAGACCCGGCGCGCCTTGGCGGTGTTGTCGGCGCGTTGGGTTTCGACCCAGCGCTGCGACAACTGCTGGCGCGCCACCTGGGCGACGGCCTGCATCAGTTCGGTCGGGCTGGCCCGATCGGGTTGCGTGCCGACGGTTTTCAGCAGTTGTTCATCTATTTGCTCGCCGCTTTGCAAGGGCGAAATCTGCGACGGGTTTTTGCTCACCACGGTGTCCTTCATCAGTGCGTGCCGTTGAACGGCACGGGGTTGCGCGGGTTGAAGCGTGAATTTGTAGTTTGGCAGGCGCAGCGGGCTGCATGCAATTCATGTTCCCGCCCGCGAAATCGCTCGGCATCCATCCTTCGGTGGTTCAAGGCATGGCATGCTCGTGCCCTGCCGACTTCGGCATCCGGAGTCAATGATTACCCCGAGGGAAGGCAACATGGACAAGTCGATCGATCTGGTCCTCAGCATGGAATTACCGAAACGGGCGATGGCCCTGGTTCTGGCAGGCGGGCGTGGCAGTCGCCTGCACGATCTGACGGCCCGGCGGGCCAAACCCGCAGTCTATTTTGGCGGCAAGTTCCGAATCATCGACTTTGCATTGTCGAACTGCCTCAATTCGGGCATTCGCCGCATCGGCGTCATCACACAATACAAGAGTCACAGCCTGTTGCAGCACCTGCAGCGCGGCTGGGCTTTCCTGAAGAACGAGATGAACGAGTTCGTGGACCTGATGCCCGCACAGCAGCGGGTCGAGGGCGAAGGCTGGTACAGCGGAACCGCCGATGCGGTTTATCAGAATCTCGACATCATCGACGCCTACGGCCCGGAATACATCGTGGTGCTGGCGGGGGATCATGTCTACAAGATGAACTATGCACTGATGCTGGCCGACCACGTGGCCAAGGGCCGGGAGTGCACCGTCGCCTGCGTCTCGGTGCCGCGAATGGAGGCCAGCTCTTTCGGGGTGATGGCAGTCGACGAGAACAACATGGTGATCGATTTCGTCGAGAAGCCGGACGACCCGCCGGCGATTCCCGGTCGTCCCGACGAGGCGCTGGCCAGCATGGGCATCTACATCTTCAATTCGCGGTATCTGTTCAATGCGCTCAGGAAAGACTTGGCCAACCCTGACTCGGCGCACGATTTCGGCAAAGACATCATTCCTGCTGCCGTGAGGGACGGGCAGGCCGCAGCCCATCCGTTCGAGCTCAGTGCGGTCGGCGCCCGGGTCCATGAAGAACCTTACTGGCGCGATGTCGGCACCATCGATGCTTTCTGGGATGCCAACATCGATCTCACGGCTACCGTGCCTATGCTGAATCTGTACGACACGCACTGGCCGATCTGGACTTATCAGTCCCAGCTCCCGACGGCAAAATTTGTCCACAACGAGGGCGACCGACGGGGAATGGCGATCGAATCTCTGGTGTCGGGTGGATGCATCGTCTCGGGACATGTTTTTCGCAGCGTGTTGTTCTCGAGCGTTCGCGTGCATTCGCATGCCAGCGTCAGCTGGTCGGTTGTCATGCCCAGCGTCCATATCGGGCGCCGTGCCCGGCTGACGCGTACCGTGGTCGACCGAGGCTGCCGCATTCCGGACGACATGGTGATCGGCGAGGATCCGGATTTCGACTCACGGCATTTCCACCGGACCGAAACCGGCATAACGCTGGTCACCGCGGACATGCTGGAGCGGCTTGCGAAATGAAGGTGCTGCAAGTTGCCGCCGAGGTATTTCCTCTGGTCAAGACCGGCGGTCTGGCCGACGTAATGGGCGCGCTTCCACAGGCATTGCAGATGCAGGGGCACGAACCCAGGCTCTTGTTGCCGGGCTTGCCTGCGATCGTCGACGCGGTGTTGCATCAACAGCCGATTTGCCGGTTGGGCGCCATTTTTGGCGCTGGCCGGATCGAATTGCGGTTGGGCCGCATGCCTTACAGCCACCTGCCGGTCTATGTGGTCGACGCGCCTTTTCTCTACCGCCGGCCAGGCAGTCCGTATCAGCAAAGCGATGGCAGCGAGTGGCCGGACAATGCCCAGCGCTTTGGCCTGCTCGGCTGGGTTGCCGCCCATCTGGCGGCCGGTGAACTGGATCCGCGCTGGACGCCCGACATCCTGCATGCCCACGATTGGCATGCCGCCATGTCGTGTGCCTATGTGGTGGCCAATCCGGCCATCGATGTCGGGACCGTGTTCACCGTGCACAACCTGGCTTTCCAGGGGTTGTTCCAGGCTGGCGACTTTCATTTGCTGGGATTGCCAGCGCGGCTGATGCATGCCACCGGCCTGGAGTTTCACCACCAGCTGTCATTCATGAAGGCCGGTTTGAAGTTCGCCGATCACGTGACCACGGTCAGCCCGACCTACGCAGCCGAGATCGCAACGCCGGATCAGGGATTCGGCCTGCACGGTGTGATCCAGGGACGGGCGGCGACGGTCTCGGGAATTCTGAACGGTGTCGATGGCGAGATCTGGAATCCGGCCACCGATCCGGCGCTCGCCAGGCGTTACGACGCGGCGGATCTGAGCGGAAAGCTCGCCTGCAAGCGGGCCATGCAGCAGCAAATGGGGCTGGCCGAGAGCGATGAATCGCTGTTGCTCTCGGTGGTCAGCCGGCTCAGTTCGCAGAAAGGGCTCGATCTGCTGCTCGATGCCTTGCCATCGATGCTCGGACGTGGCGTGCAACTGGTCTTGCAAGGCACTGGTGAGCCCAGCCTCGAATCGGCCTTTCGCAGCGTTGCCGCGGCCCATCCACGGCAGGTCGCGGTGCGCATCGGTTATGACGAGCAATGGGCCCACGCCATGATGGGTGCGGCCGATGCGGTGATGGTGCCGTCGCGCTTCGAACCGTGTGGGCTGACGCAGTTGTATGGCTTGCGGTATGGCAGCCTGCCGATCGTGCGCCGCGTTGGCGGCCTTGCCGATACGGTGCTGGACATTGGAGACGGCACGGCCGAAGCCGGTCGCTCGACCGGTTTCAGTTTCGAACACGCCACCCCGGGTGCGTTGGATGAGGCCGTGCGCCGCGCGCAGCAGCTGTTTGCCCAGCCCGTGTTTTGGCAGCGGATGATGCGGCGCGCGATGGCACAGAACTTCTCCTGGCAGGAGGCCGCCATCAGATATGGCGATCTGTATCAGCAGGTGAGGGAACGACGCCAGGGGAACGATCGGCACCGTCGCTAAAATCGAGGTTTGTACCCGGTCGTTCGGCGTCTGGCGCTGGTCGCATTCACGAGGCTTTTATGTCCGGCAGCACGTTTGGAAACCTGTTTCGCGTCACCAACTTCGGTGAATCGCATGGCCCGGCGATCGGCTGCGTGATTGATGGATGTCCGCCCGGGATGGCATTGTCCGAGGCCGATATCCAGCCCGAACTCGATCGGCGC
>JBBRID010000196.1:0-7461 GCA_038221635.1 Burkholderiales bacterium | reverse complement strand
CATCACAAGCTGCTGACCGAGTAGGGCCCAGTTGCGACCGTCACTCGAAACAATTGATTATCCAGAAGCTCGATCCCAAGCAAAACCAACTGCTGGCATCGCTCCCTGCTGCAGAGTGGGAGCGGTGGCTGCCGCAGCTTGAATGGGCCGACATGCCCCTGGGGCATGTGGTGTACGAATCGGGGGATGAGCAACGCCACGTGTATTTCCCAACCAGCGCGATCGTCTCGCTGCTCTACGTGATGGAAGACGGCTCGTCGGCGGAAATCGCGGTGGTGGGCAATGAGGGCGTCGTCGGCATTTCGCTGTTCATGGGCGGTGAATCGACGCCAAGCCGCGCGGTCGTGCAGAGCGCGGGTCAAGGCTATCGTTTGAAGTCGTCGGTGATCAAGGACGAATTCAAACGGGCACCGGTGCTGCACCTGATGCTGCGATATACGCAGGCCCTGATCACGCAGATGGCCCAGACCGCCGTGTGCAATCGGCACCATTCCCTGGACCAGCAACTGTGCCGCTGGCTATTGCTGAGCCTCGACCGCCTGAACAGCAACGAGCTCGTGATGACGCAGGAGCTGATCGCCAACATGCTCGGCGTGCGGCGCGAAGGTGTGACCGAAGCCGCGCTCAAACTGCAATCGTCCGGCTGTATCCGATACTCGCGCGGCCGCATCACGGTACTGGATCGGCCGGCACTCGAGAAGCGCACCTGCGAGTGCTATTCGGTCGTCAAAAAGGAATATGACCGCCTCCTGCCGCACAACATAGCGACCTAGGAGCCTGTCGGGCTTGGGGCGTCGATAGCGAGAATCGGCCCCAGCGAGGACAGTTCTTGCCGGATTTGCAGCCCCATAGCCCCAGCTATGGGGCAAAAAGACGGTGAGAAATGGACCGCTGCGGTCGATTCGCAGCCGACGCTCCCCAAGCCCGACAGGCTCCTAGGACACACGCTATGTGCGTTGGCAGACGGTGCCGCGGGCGTTTAGCGTGCAGAGTGTTGCATGCACAGCACCGGGACCTCCCTGGGAATTGCCCAGAATCACCTGATCGAGCGCCTGCCCAACAAAGACCGCGCGAACTTGCTGTCGATCTGCGAGCCGGTGCACCTGGTGCTGGCCCAGGTGCTCAGCGAGCCTGACACACCGGTTCGTCATGTGTACTTCCCCACAGAAGGTTTCATCTCGCTGGTGGCGATGATCGAAGGCACACCGGGGGTGGAAGTGGGCATGGTCGGTAGCGAAGGCATGCTCGGTGCCGAGCTCGCACTGGGCGTTGCGACCGCGCCGCTGCATTCGGTTGTGCAGGGCGCGGGCGCCGCATGGCGTGTCGAGGTCATGAGCTTTCGCCGCGAACTGGCCCGCAGCACCGCAATGCAGCGAGGCCTGCAGCGCTACCTCTTCGTGCTGATGGCCCAGCTGGCGACGTCCGCCGCCTGCCTGCGCTTTCACATGATCGGGCCGCGTCTGGCGCGCTGGTTGTTGATGACCCAAGACCGCGCGCACTCCGAGCACTTTCGCGTCACACACGAGTTTCTCTCGTACATGCTTGGAGTGCGGCGGGTCGGCATCACAGTGGCCGCAGGCGCCCTGCAGCGCAACGGCCTGATCAAATACCATCGCGGCGACTTTACCGTGCTGGATCGTGCCGGACTCGAGGCTGCCGCGTGCGGTTGTTATGCCGCGGGCTGCAAGTCCTACGACGACCTGTTGGACTGAGCCTGTCGGATAGACGGGCTGCGCGCAGCGCGCAGAGGACCCTGGCGCCTCAAACCTCCTCGATCTTGCGGCCGGCTGCACCCGGCCGGGTCGCCAAACTGCGATCGATACTCGATTTCAGGTCGTTGGCGAAAACCGAGCCGACGAAGACGTAGTCGGCACGCGCCTGTGCAGGCGACAGCGTGACGAGCAGGTAACCGCGATCGCTGGTTTGTGCGTAGCGCAGGTCGGGCACCATCTGGATGAAGGAATCAGCCAGGAACTGGCGGCCGATGCCGGGGTATTCAAGCTCGAGCCCGGCCGACGTCACCGAGGTCGTCGCAAACTCGACCCCGACAGCAGCGCCGGTAGCATCTTTGAGATCGCTGGCCCAGGCGTTGTGCGAGTCGCCCGCAAGCACGACCAGGTTCTTGTCCAGGCGGCGCGCGCTGGACAACACCGCCTCGCGGGCTGCCGGGTAGCCGTCCCAGGTATCGGACTTGAACGGCGCGCGTGGCTGCGCAACCAATGCGCGCTGGGCATCGCTGCGCGAGCCCGCTGCTGTGGACTGCGCGGACAGGAAGTCCGAGATGGCATCCTCGCTGAAGTCGTCGAGCACACTCAGCGGCAGGTGCATGCGCGCCATCCAGACTTGTGATCCGAGCACCTGCCAGGTCGCCGTGGAGGCCTGCATCCCGGCATCCAGCCAGGTCTGCTGTTCGGCGCCGAGCATTTGCCGCGTCGCGACCGCGGTGGCGCCGGACAGGTGGGCTTCGCGTGAGGCCTGGATATCGCGGCCAAGCGCGCGTGCATCCAGCATGTGCAGCGTCAAGAGCTTGCCGAAATCGAAGCGGCGGTAGATCTTGGCCGGCGTGGCCGGATCGGGCAGGCGGATCGGCAGCCATTCCAGGTAGGCTTGCATGGCCGCCGCGCGACGTGCGGTGAAGCTGCCCTTGCTCGGATCGTGCGAGCTCGCACCGTCGCGCCAGATGCCGTTGATCAGATCGTGATCGTCCCAGACCGCAATCACCGGCATGGTGGCGTGCATGGCCTTGAGGTCGAGGTCACCGCGGTAGAAGGCGTGACGCGCCCGGTAGTCTTGCAGCGTGATCAGTTCGCGGTCGGGCTTCCAGTTGCGCCCCAGCAGGCGCGCGGCGAACTCGAGCCCCCGGCTGAGGTCGGATTCGTAGATGTAGTCGCCCAGCAGCACGGCGGCGTCGATGCCGCCGCGCCGCGCCACGTCGGCGTAGGCATGGAACTGGCCGACCGGGTAGGCCGCACACGACATCACCGCCAGCCGCACCTGGCCAACCGCTCCCGTCGGCAGGGTCTTGGTGCGCCCGACCGATGACAACTCGTCCTGGAAGCGAAAGCGGTAGTAGTAGCTCGTGGCCGGCTGCAGCCCGGTCGCATCGACATGCACTGTGTAGTCTTGCGCCTGGCTGGTGCTCACCGTGCCCGAAGCCACGACACCCGCAAACAACCCGTCGGCCGACACCTCCCAGCTCACCTGCGCCGGCCCGCCGGTGCTCGGCGTGACACGGGTCCACAGGATGACACGGTCAGCCAAGGGATCGCCGCTGGCCACGCCGTGACCAAAGGTGCCCTCAGGCTCGGTGCCGCCACCGCCGCAAGCCGACAGACCGGTGCCGAGCACTCCCAGCCAGGCCGCGTACAACGCGCTGCCGCGCACGAATCGCCGGCGCGTGATCGGTGTGGCATCGGCGCGCGGTTCGAGCGCATCGATCGATTGTTCTTCAGTGTCGGGCGGCTCTGGCTGGCTCATGGTGGCTCCTGTCTCAACGGCACGTGCATCAGCAGCATGCGGCACTGCCATCTTGGTCGATTCTGACCTCTGCGGTGCATCAAACGGGAACGAGGTCTATCCAGAGTGGCGTGAAGTTCGCGCAACACTTGGCGAGGCACGGGTTGCCGTTAGTCGCCCTTGCGACCAGTCGAGCCGCAATTGCGCCAGGAAGCCTTGCGCGCTGGGGGTCAGGCTGCGCTCCTTGATCAGCAGCGCGCCAACCGTCCTGCTCACCGCCGGTTTGATCAGCGGCTTCGACACCAGCCCTGCACTCACCGCCGACGGCACCGCGCCGCCGGGAACAATGGCGATCCCGACGCCTGCCTTGACGCATTGCATGACCGTCGCAAACTGGTTCACCGTCACGGCGTGCTGCCAGCGTCAATCCCGACGCTGTGGCCAGCCCGTCGATGAGCCGCCTGGTCTGCGATTCCCCGATCAAGGTCGAGCTGCATTAGCGCTGGCCGGCACCGGTGCTGCGTCGAGCAGCCACTCACGCGAGGGGTCGCCCATCGCGCCCGTCAATCCTGGACGTCCGACAACATCACATATTGCTGCGCAATCGAGCGCTGCGCCGCCTCCGATTGCGCGATGTACTCCAGTTCGGTCAGCTGCAGGGCGCGGTCGAACTCGTCGTGCTCGGCAAATCGGTGCAGCAGGCCGGTCATGTGTGATGAGTAGCGGATGGTTTTCCACACGCGCAGGCCGCACTCCTCGCTGTAGCGGTCGAGCTCGGCGCGCGCACCCTGGCGGAGCCAGGCCACCAGCCCGCGCGCCAGCACGCGGGCGTCGGCGACGGCCATGTTCAGGCCCTTGGCCCCGGTGGGCGGGACAATGTGCACCGCATCGCCGGCCAGGAACAGGTTGCCGAATTGCATCGGGCTCGCGACCAGCGCGCGCAGTTGCGCCATGTCGCGCTGGAAGATCTCGCCCTCCTTGATCTCGCTGCGGTCGTCGTCGAACATGCGCAGGTGAAGTTCGTCCCAGATGCGGGCTTCGCTCCAGCTGTGCGGATCGGTCTCCGGCGGCACCTGCAGGTACAGCCTCGACACGCTCAACGAACGGCGGCTGCACAGGGCAAAGCCGCGGTCATGGTTGGTATAGGTCATGTCCGGCACCGGTGGCGCCTTCACCAGGATGCCCATCCAAGAAAACTCGTAGTTGCGCGTCCAGGTCTTGATCACGCCCTCCGGCACGGCATTGCGCGAAACGCCGTGAAAGCCGTCGCAGCCGGCGATGAACACGCAGTCCAGCGTCTTGTCCTGCCCGTCGTGACGGTAAAACACGCGCGGCGAAGCGGTATCCATGCCGTCGAGCCGCGTCACTTCGGCCTCGAACAACACGGGGTCACCGTTTGCGATCCTTGCGGCGATCAGATCCTTGACGACCTCCTGCTGGCCGTAGATCTGCACATTGCGACCGGTCAACGCCGTCAGATCGAGGTGAATGGTGCGTCCACGAAAGCGCACGTCCAGGCCGTTGTCGATCATGCCGTCGCGCATCATGCGTTCGCCGAGCCCGAGCCGGTTCATCGTGTCGACGGTGCCAGCCTCCAGGACGCCGGCACGCACCCGGGCCTCCACGTATTCGCGGCTGCGCAGTTCAAGCACCACGGTGTCGATGCCCTGGCGTTGCAGCAGATGGGCCAGGAACAGGCCAGCGGGGCCAGCGCCAATGATGGCGACTTGCGTTTTCATGCGCTCGCTCCCGCCGGCAACAGCATCTCGTCCAGCATTGTGTGGCCTTGGTCAACACGGTGGCCGGCGAGAAAGGGCGCAGCCCCACGAATCAACACCAAGGCGCTGCCGAGGACGTCGCGGACATAGAACTCCTGCATGATCTTTGGACGAACTGCTCACACGCAGACGCCGTGGTGCTTGCCTGTCCACTCACCGACGCGACGTTCGGCCTGCTCGATGCGGCCAGTCTGTCAATGATGCCTCGCCACGCGGTGCTGGTCAACGTTGCTCGGGGTGCCGTGGTTGTCGAGGACGCGCCGGTCGCGGTGCTGCTTGAGCGCCGCATCAGCGGCGCTGCGCTCGATGTCTTCGACACCCAGCCCCTGCGCGCCGATCACCCGCTGCTTGCGCTCGACAATGTGCTGTTGACGCCGCATGTTGCCGGCCTGACAAAACAAAGCATGCAGCGCATGAGTCTGGGCACCGCTGACGCGGTGCGGCGGCTGCTGGCCGGCCAAAGCCGCACCACCTGGTCAACGCCGCGGCTCTGCACTGAGGTTTCAAATGAAGATTCGCGCTGAATTCGGGCAAGGCGCGTCAGCGTGCCCGAACTGAGTCACTGGGGGTGCCGCGCAAGACGCAAGCGCGCCCACTCAACCCAAGCTGCAAATGCGCGCGCGGAGCCGGTGGGTTCCGACTCCGCGCCCCTTGCCCCCTGCCGTCACACCGGCGGCGGATCCTGTTCGCGCGCGCTGTGCTTGTGAGCAGCCATCGCCGCAATGAAGGCAGCGATTGCGGCGCCGAGATCCTCGCTGCCGGTCGCGCTGATGAGGCCCGGATCCGGATCGCCGCTGGGCAGCACGCCCGGGATATCGAACATGCCGAGCAGCGACGTCGACGCGCCGACCGTCATGATCGTCTTGCAATGGCGATGCTGATTCCTGATGAACTCGCCGGTGTGGCCGTCTTCGGCAAGCGTCTGCACGGCTGGTGCGCCGTCGGGCAGTACCAGGGCATCAAACAGGAAGTCGGGTTCGTTCTCCATCGATGCATCGGCCTGAATTTCAGCGCCGCTGGCCGTCGTGAATGCACCGATGCGCGGACCCACCAGTCTTGGCACGGCTCCGGCATCCAGCAAAGCTCCCTGGATGGCGGCAACCGATTCATCGTCCACACCGTCTGCCACCAGGATCGCAACCTTGCGGGTGCGGATGCCTCCATCGCCTGGACGCGCCATCAGTGACAGCATCTCCGAGCGCGTGACCTCCGGAGTAACCTCGACTTGGAGCGCTTTCGGAAGGGCCGCGGGCATTTCTTTCATGCCCAGGCCGTCAGCCACCTTCTGGGCCAGGCTCTCCGAGGCATTGCGCAACAGCGCAACAACCCGCTCGCGGATCGCGGGGACCGTCACCTTGGACAGTTCGAAACGGAAGCCGGCGGCAATGTGCGCTTGCTCCACAGGGGTCTGGCTCTCGAAGAACAGCGTGGCCTGGGTGTAGTGGTCCGCAAACTTTTCCGGCTTGGCCCTAACCTTGTCAGCAGACTCCTTGGCATCCACCCGCCTGGCCACGCTGACGAAGCCATGCCCGGCAGCGCCGGCCTGGAACGGGCAGCCACCCGCAAGCGAGTTCGGCTCGTAGGCGACACGGCCGCGGTTGATGGCCTGCCGGTGCATGCCATCGCGCTGGTTGTTGTGAACCTGGGCGAGCGGCGCGTTGATCGGCAGCTCATGAAAGTTCGGACCGCCGAGTCGCGAGATCTGCGTGTCAACGTAGGAGTGGATGCGCCCTGCCAGCAAGGGATCGTTCGTGAAATCGATTCCCGGCACCACATGGGCAGTGCAGAACGCCACCTGCTCGGTTTCGGCAAAGAAGTTGTCGGGGTTGCGATTGAGCACCATGCGCCCGACGATCTTCACAGGCACCAGCTCTTCCGGAACCAGTTTCGTCGCATCCAGGATGTCGAAGCTGAAGGACTCGGCCTGCTCTTCGGTGAACACCTGCAGACCCAGCTCCCACTCGGGATATTCACCAGCCTCGATGGCCTCCCACAGGTCGCGGCGGTGAAAGTCAGGATCGGCGCCGGAAATCTTGACCGCTTCATCCCACACCAGCGAATGGGTTCCGAGCTTGGGCTCCCAGTGGAATTTGACGAAGACACTTTCACCGGCGTCATTGACCAGCCGGAAGGTGTGCACGCCGAAGCCCTGCATCATCCGGAAGCTGCGTGGAATCGCCCGGTCCGACATCTGCCACATCAACATGTGGGCCGACTCCGGCATCAA
>JBBRID010000195.1:0-7462 GCA_038221635.1 Burkholderiales bacterium | reverse complement strand
TGATCGCCCGAGGTGTCGGGCTTTAAGACGCTTTGTCCGCTGCCGAGATCGTGGGCGTCGCGCGGAATCGCTGCATTGCGCCCTAGCAACGATTCTGCCCGTCCGCTCCAGGATCGATGGCCGAGCGGAAGGATCAGCGCTGGCGCCTGCCCGCCGATGGAGCTGAACAGGCGGATGCTGCGTTGCGCGCCGCTGCGATCGGCCCATTCGACATCGACGACCAGTTCTTTCAGCATCGTGCGGTGGCTGTCGTGGACTTGCCTGGTCAACCGGAAGGACGTGTTCGCGCCGATTGCTGTGCCGACGGTCGACTGCCCAGTAGCGATCCCTGCGAAGCTTGCCAGCCCCGGAGTACTTTCGCTCGTAACGAACGAGCGAAGCGCTTCCAGCTCGGTTTGCGCGAAACGTACCGCTTCCGATTGTTGACGTGCCAGGTCGACCGCCTGCCGCAGGCGCATCTGCCACTGGGCACTGCCAAGCATCCCGACTGCGACGATCAGAAATCCGATCAGCGCCTCGATGAGGCTTGAGCCGCGCTGCCTGTTTTTGGGTGGCGTCGAGCGGCTGCCCGGCCCGATCCGGTGACGACGGCGGTGATCCATCAGAAATCCCGCCAACTGCCCGGCACCCGAAGCCAGCTTCCCGTCTGCCGCTTTAGCCTGAGCATCAGCGCGGGGTCGTAGACGAAGTCAGGGCTGGCATCGCCCGAATAGGACTGCGAAAGCACCACCGCGCCGTGCAACAACGCACCCGTGTCGAGATCGGCAGCATCCCACCGCATCCGCCGGGCGAACACCAGCCCATGAATCCGCACCGGACCGCGCAGTATCAGGTCGCCATCGACGACGAGCATCGCCGGCTTGGCACGATTGGCCAGCTGTACGCTGCCGCTGAGTTGCAAGTCGCCATCGATGGCGATGCGCGTGACGTCGGCGCTCGATTCGATCAAGCTCGTCAGCGCTGCGCTGCAATCGGATCCGCACTGAAGCCGGTTGACCCCTGGCAGGTTTCTCCATTGCTGCGGGTCAGTCCCGAAGTGGCGGGCGAAAAGCTGATCGGGCGACAACCCGGCGAGCGATTCATCGCCGCGCAGCAGCGCCGAAGCGGCAACCGCGCCTGGGCTCGTGCTGACTCGGATCGACGTGCCGTTGATGCGACCACCTGAATGGGCTGCGAGGCCGCCTGACAAGGCGTCCGCGTTGTGCAGGCCGAGCGATGCCGAGGCTGCGGTGATGTCCCCGATGGTTGTCAGGGTTGCAACCGGCGGCGTGGTCAACGCGGGAAGGAATGCGAGTGTCAGGCGCAGGCGTGTATTCGCTTGGGCGCGCTGGCTGGCTTGTGGCGAGCATGGTTTGGCCACTTGACTGCAGCCGAGCGATATCACGTCGACGCTTCCAGCGGCCGAGCCGGCCATCAGCTGAACCTCGAACATCGGTGTCGATTCGGTACCTGGCGCCGACAGCGCAGGAGCGGCGCCGTCGGCCGGGCACGAACAACTCCAGCTGGCGGAACCCCGCACGCAGGCGATTTTCAACGCCGCAGCAGCACCGTGAGTGCGGGGCAGAAAGCGTCCAGACGCGTCAGACGGCTGCAGATAGCGGCTGCGGAAGGTCGACGCAGCCGCACCCGTGGCGGGTTGGCAATCGGACCCGATGGCGTCGCTGCCATTGAGCATGGCCTGAGCCCAGGCCAGTCCGGACTCGGCGGCTTCGAATGCCCGGTTCGCATGCAGCTGGTTGGCCGCCGTGCGGATTTCGTTCAGCGAGTTGCGCTGCGCCCAGGCCGCTGCCAGCAGGCTGGCCATCAACAGCAGCATCAAGGTGGCCACGGTGGCGAGGCCACGCGAGCGAGTCACTGACGGTTGCTCGATCAGCGGCTTCATGATGGGCAGGCTCCGACCATGGCGTCGTTGCGCACGCGGGCGCTGGCCTGAAGGGTGCGCCGGATGGTCGGATCGATCGGCGATTCGCCGCTGATCTCGATCACGAAATGTCGAACTTGGATTCTTGGCGGACAGATGCTTGCGCCGGGGCCGGCGGGCGGGCAGGGTGTCTCGCACAATGCGACCTGCTCGATCTCGCTGGCCGTTGGCTTCATTTGCAGCGACGTCACGCGGATCGTCGCCGGATCGGTCAGTGTTTGCCAGCCGCCGCCAAGCAGCGTGTCGATGGCGTTGTTGCGCAAACGAAAACCGAATTCCTCGTTGCCGTCGACGACGTGGTTCTCACTGAGGTCGCGCGAATAGCGCAGCCGCAAGCCGTCCGTCACCGCGGCCGCCAGAGTGATGGTCTGGTAGGGATTGCTGCGCGTCGCGCCGTGCGCTTTCAATGCTGCGTTGGCTTCACCCCAGTAGCCGGCCCGCCGAAGGTCACGCGTGATGGCGCCCGCTGCGGTGCGCAGGTCCTGCATCAAACGGGCCTCGAGAACGAGCAGCCGGTTTTCGTTGAGGTGACTGGCCAGCAACAGCAAGCCGTTGGAGATGACGAACAGGCCAAGCGCCAGCCCGATCATCATGTCGATGAGCGTCAGGCCGCGTTGCAGCGTTGCCTTTGGTGGTGATTGGTGGCCGAGATCGGTGGTCTGCATCATCGCCCCCAGCAGCGCAGGTTGTCGGTTTCGCCGTTTGTCACTTCGGCATCGGCGCCGGATGCGATTCGGGTCTCGGCACCTGTGACCTCCAGCAGCAAGTGTGTGCACGGCAAGTCGGCCAGCTGGGCGCCCCGTGCGCGCGCGATGACCAGGAATCCGGCGGCGGTCGGCGGTGCGAGATCCTCGAGCCGATAGCGACCGTTGGGTGTGGTTCCCGAGATTCCTAACTCGCTCAGCGTCGCGAAAATTGGGCGGTTGCTGCGGTAGCGCTGCTGATGCAGCTGGACATGGGCCAGCGTCGTTACCGCATCGCCGCGGTGGATGCGAAGAATGATCGATTTGAAGCCGGGGTAGCTCAGCGTGGTCAGGATGGCTGCCAGCGCGAGTCCGACCATCAACTCGACCAAAGTCCAGCCGCCTTCTGCGCGGCGCTGCAAACGGGTGAGGCTTTTCATCGAGCAGTCCGATGTACCGAGTTCAACAAGCCTGGAAACCGCTGATCGCCGCCGACGGCGAGCACGACCGGATCCGGCCCAGAATGTTGACGACATGGGTTATGCCTGCGCCTCGGCTGTCGACGATCCGGATGCTGCCGGTCGGAGTCACCGTGCCTTGCGCCGGGTCGAATGCCATCGACGTGATGTTCGCCTGCACGCTGATTTTTTCACGTGTCTGCCAGTGGCTGGTTTTCAGCGCCTGCGCATCGCCGTCGCAGGTGGCCGTCCCGTGGCTTTCGCAGCGGCAGTCGTTGCGATTGCCGGTGTGCACGACGGTACAGCTGCCGCCGTCGTTCTGGTAGACGCTCAGGCGCATCGATTCGTTTCGAGCGAGCGCCTGGCTGCGCATCCATTGGAGGTCGGAAGCCAGTTCGGCCGCTGCACCGCGCAGTCTCTGGCGTTCATGGAGCGCGGCAAGACCCGGGACTGCGAGCGACAGTGTCAATCCAATCAGTACGAGGACGACACAGAACTCGATCAGCGTGAAGCCGCGATGAACGCTGCGGCGGACGGTCGTGAATCTCGGCTTGGGCATCGCATCCTCCTGACGTGACGGTGCGATTGAATGTAAGAAAGGCCGATTTGCCCGGGCGACCCTCGTAGGGGGGTGAGTTGCCAATCGCCGATCGGCGGAACCCGCCCGTCAGGGCGGCTGTACGAACGAGCTTCGCTCGCTCAGATGTCGCAGGATTGGTACTTTCCGAACCTGGGCGCTTTTCATGCCAAGTGGCACGGTCTTGGGAATACGCCGAATCCTCGGCAATTGGTCGTCCGCGGGAATGTCAAGAAGAATCCGACAAAAGCCTACGGCGCTCCGCCGGATGGCGTAGGTGTTGGACAGGAAGTTGGCGTGAAGAGATTCTTTTGACGGCGAGGTGAGGGGCGCAGCTTCAAGAACCCGGCCGATCGAAAAGGGGCTGCTCTGGTCATGGCCAGGCCAGGCTCCTGAAATCGGCGCTCATCTTTTCTGGACTGTTCGCCCACGTTTGTCCGAAATCCGTGTCTGGTCAATGCGCAACTCGGCGCTGCCGCATGGGGCGACTGCCCATTCTGCTTCTCTCGCTCAGATGTCGCGGATCAACTGACGGAATTCGTCAACATCCTCGAAGCGGCGATAGACCGACGCGAAGCGGACGTATGCGATCTTGTCGATTCGCTTGAGCTCGCGCATCACCAGCTCGCCGAGTTTGGTCGACGCGATTTCCCGCGCCCCGCTGTTCAGCAATTTGTCCTGAATGCGTTCGATTGCCGAATCGACCTGCTCCACGCTGACCGGACGCTTGCGCAGCGCCAGCGACATCGAGGCGCGCATCTTGCTGATGTCGAACTCGGCCCGGGTGCCGTCCTTCTTGACGACGGTGGGCAACGCGATTTCTGCCCGCTCATAGGTCGTAAACCGTTTATCGCAAGACTGGCAGCGCCGGCGCCGCCTGACGACGTCGCCTTCGTCGGATTCCCGGGTCTCGACGACCTGGGTCTCCAGATGACTGCAGAACGGGCAGCGCATGGCTCAGGCGGGCCCACCGTCGACGGCGCGGGCGTGCGGCCTCATCGGTACACCGGGAAATCGTGTGTCAGCGCCGCCACCTTGGTCCGTACCGTCGCGATCATGTCGTCACTGGGCTTGTCGAGCACATCGGCGATCAGGTTGGCGGTCAGGCGGGTCTGTTCTTCCTTGAAGCCGCGTGTGGTCAGTGCCGGTGTGCCCAGGCGGATGCCGCTGGTCACCATCGGCTTCTGCGGGTCGTTCGGGATGCCGTTCTTGTTGCAGGTCATGTGGGCCTGACCGAGCAGGGCTTCGGCTTCCTTGCCGGTCAGGCCCTTGGGGCGCAGATCGACCAGCATCACATGGCTTTCGGTGCGTCCGCTGACGATGCGCAGGCCCCGCTCAGTCAGCGTCTGTGCCAGCACGACCGCATTCTTCGCGACCTGTTGCTGGTAGGTGCGGAATTCGGGGCTCAAAGCCTCCTTGAAGGCCACCGCCTTGGCTGCAATCACGTGCATCAGGGGCCCGCCCTGGATGCCCGGGAAGATCGCGCTGTTGATCTTCTTCGCGATGTCCTCGCGATTGCTGACGACGATGCCGCCGCGCGGGCCACGAAGGCTCTTGTGGGTCGTCGAGGTCACGACATCGGCGAACGGCACCGGGTTGGGGTAGACGCCGCCGGCAATCAGGCCGGCGTAGTGCGCCATATCGACCATGAAGTAGGCGTCGATGTCCTTCGCTACCTTTGCAAAGCGCTCGAAATCAATGCGCAGGCTGTAGGCCGACGCGCCGGCGATGATCAGCTTGGGTTTGTGTTCGTGGGCCAGCCGCTCCATCTGCTCGTAGTCGATCACCTCGTTGGCATCGAGCCCGTAGCTGACGACCTTGAACCACTTGCCGCTCATGTTCAGCGCCATGCCGTGGGTCAAGTGCCCCCCTTCGGCGAGGCTCATTCCCATGATGGTGTCGCCCGGCTGCAGCAGACCGAAAAAGACCGCCTGGTTGGCCTGCGAGCCCGAGTTCGGCTGCACGTTGGCATGCGCCGCCCCGAAGAGCTCTTTGCAGCGATCGATGGCCATCTGTTCAACGACGTCCACGAACTCACAGCCGCCGTAGTAGCGCTTGCCCGGGTAGCCCTCGGCGTACTTGTTCGTGAGCTGGGTCCCCTGGGCCGCCATGACAGCGGGGGAGGCGTAGTTTTCGGACGCGATGAGCTCGATGTGCGCTTCCTGGCGCTGGTTCTCGCTCTTGATGACCTCCCAGAGCTCGGGGTCGACGTTGGCGATCGTGGATTGGGTGCGGTCGAACATGGCGCGGACTTTACCTTGTGAACGCTCCGAAATGACCTGCATGTTACGTCTGGGCGGCCGCGGGAGGCGCTTGGCGCGGCGCTTTCAGGCCGTTCCGCGTATAAGGGCTCGGCCATGCCTGCGCTGAAGGTCGCCACCTTCAACATCAACAACATCGCCCGTCGGCTTCCTCAGCTCTTGCGGTGGCTGGACGCGTCCGCTCCTGACGTCGTTTGCTTGCAAGAGACGAAGGTGGACGATCGGGCCTTTCCTGTGGCGGCACTGCGGGCGGCTGGCTACGAAGCCATCTGGCACGGGCAGCCTCGTTGGAACGGGGTGGCCATCTTGGCGCGGGGGGCCAGGCCGGTGGAAACACGGCGCGGCTTGCCGGGCGAGGCGACCGACGCGACCGACGCTGGGGCCCGCGACGATCAGCCGCGCTACCTCGAGGCGGCGGTGCAGGGGGTCTTGATAGGTTGCCTCTACCTGCCGAACGGCAACCCTCAGCCGGGCCCCAAGTTCGCCTACAAGCTGGACTGGTTCGAACGGCTCATCGCGCACGCGGCGGGCCTCTGGGACACGGGGCATCCCGTGGTGCTTGCCGGGGACTACAACGTCGTGCCCACCGATTTCGACGTTTACGATCCGCGCTCTTGGAAAGAGAACGCGCTCTTCGCGCCGGAGGTTCGGGAGGCCTACCAACGTCTGCTGGCGCAAGGCTGGACGGACGCTCTGCGCGCCCGCAACCCCGGCGTGCGCATCTACACGTTCTGGGATTACCTACGGCAGCACCGGGCCCGCAACGCCGGCCTGCGCCTCGACCACCTGCTGTTGAGCGAGACTTTGGCCCCGCGGCTGCGCGACGCGGGCGTCGACGACTGGGCCCGCGATCTACCGGAGCCGAGCGACCACGCGCCGGTCTGGATCCGCCTCAGCCTGGATCGTCAGGGTTCGATTTTGCAGCGCAGAAAGTCGGGGATCTCGTCCCTCACCGAGGCGCGGTAGACCTCGTACCGGCCTCGCCGCTCCATGGGGCGTTCCTCGAACTTGAAGTCCAGAGGCGAACGGGCGTTGGGGTTGCTGCGTTCGTGTCTCGGATCGCTGCCTGCGGAGCAGCTTCCTTGTCGTCGGCCCCCAAAAAGCGAGGACCAAAACCCCGTCGCACGTTCGACAGCCACTTCCAGTTCGATGCGAGAGCCGGGCGGCCGGGCCCATTCGCGCAGGGGGTAGAGCACGTAGCGGAAATAGCCCTCCATGTGGCCCTCCATGAAATAGCTGTGACCCTCTCCTAGATACCCGAGCGGTTGGACATACGAGAATGTGAGCTTCGACGCGCCCGCCGGGAGCGCGCCACGTGTGGTGGCGACGAACAGGTCGGCCTTTAATTCATCGGGCCAGTGTGCCCCGGTGCGGCTGCGGTCTAGATCCATTGGCTCGGGTCCCTCCGTCTGCACCGGTTGCGCGGCTTCCCCAAAGCGCGCGGTGACTGGAGTGGCCAGCGGAAGAATGAACTCCAACTCGACCGTGCAGGCCGCCTCGGTCTCGACGAGGTAGGTGGCGGTGACCTGACAGCTCTTGTCGCCGCACAGAAACTGCAGGTT
>JBBRID010000194.1:0-7494 GCA_038221635.1 Burkholderiales bacterium | reverse complement strand
TTCGTCGTTGGTCTCGAATGAGCGGTCGTCGAAATTGCTCGACCCGATGGCACTCCAGACTCCGTCGACCGTCATCACCTTCTGATGCAGCAGGGTATGCGGATACTCGAACAGGCGCATGCCGCAACGCAGCATCTTCTCGAAATTGCGGTGCCCCGCATGCTGCACGAGCGGGAAGTCGCTGCCGCCAGTCGACGGCATCATCACCCGCACGTCGACACCGCGTTTGACTGCTGCACCGAAGGCGTCGATCGCTTCCGGTTCCGGTATGAAATACGGGTTCTGAATCCAGATGCGCTTGCGCGCAAGGCAGATCGCGGTGTGGTGCAGGATCTTCACCGCTGGCGCCGATCCCTCGGGTTTCAGCCAGGCGGCATGCATCGTGATGTCGCCGGTCGGTTCCAGCTTCGGAAAAACGTCTTCGCCGACGAACAACTCACCCGTCTCACCGGCCCAGTTTTCACTGAAGACCGACTGCAGATTGTTGACTATGGGCCCTTGCAGACGAACGCTCAGATCGGCGAAATGCTCATTATCCTGCGCATCGCCGAGCCAGGTGTCGACAATGCAGTGCCCACCGACAAACGCTTCGCGTCCATCGATGACGACCAGCTTGCGATGGTCGCGATCGTTCAGTACGCCGAGGTTGCGCCAGTTGCGCGGGTGGAAGAAAACGAGCTTGCACCCGGCGTTGCGCATCTGGTCGCGCACGTCTTCGCCCATCTGACGGCAGCCTTGCGCGTCGAGCAGGACGCGAACCTGTTTGCCAGCACGGGCGCGATCGCACAATGCGTCGGCAACACGCTGGCTCAAGACGCCTGGCTTCCACAGGAAAGTTTCGAAATGGACCGAGAACCGGGCGGCACCGATCCGCTCAAGTAGCGCATCGAAAAATGCGCCATTCTCGTGAATCTCGACTGAATTGCCGGCGATCGGCGTACTGAGCGTCAAGCCGGCGAGCGACGGGATCAGCGCGTCGATCGGTGAATCGGACTCGATCTTCAGCTTGGGGTCGCGATGCCGACGAATCGACCAGATCACGATGATGAGCACCGTGGTGATGGCGATAAAAATCAGCAGTGCATAGAGGAACTGGTCGCTCCAGTCGGCCATCAACTTGGCTCCGGAGAGTAGGCTGCAGACTGCCGCGTGATGCGGCAGTCAGGGGGGAGTGCGGTCGGGCGACCTTGCCAACTACAAATAGGCACGGCAAGTGCCCGAACAGCCGCTTATTTCCCTGCAGCAGCCTTCTCTTTGGCCTTCTTGTCCTCGGCAGTTTCGACGCCGATGACCGGGACGGTGATGGTCTTGGTTTCGGTGGTGACCGTCGGTACTTCTACCTGCTTCTCGGTCGTGCCGACAACCACGCTGGGGGCGGTCACATCGTATTTCGGCAGTGTGACGTTGCCTTCCTTCGTCTTCTCGACTTCGTATTTCGGCATGGTCACGTTGCCTTCCTGGGTCTTCTCGACATCGCAGCCGGCCAGCAGAAAAGAGGCCGTAACGGCGAGGCCGGCGATGGTGATGGTTGTCTTGCGCATTAGGGTCTCCTTGACTTGCATTCGAAGGATCTTATTCTCGACATGTTCGTGCGTGCAATTTGTCAGAAGGACGCTCGCCGTCATGTCGGTGAACTCCGTTTGTGCCCGGTCCCGGCTGCGACATCCAGCAGCACAGACAGCTTACAACGTCTGCCGATTCGGGCCGCTTGCGGCGGGCTACGATTGCGCTTCCGGCAAATCAGCACATGGCAAGATGAATAACACCACCGAACGACCCGCGCTGCCAGACCGTCTGTCGACCAACCCGCTCAGCAAATTTCACGATGCGGCGGTTTTCGAGCACCCCATCGGGATCCGGTTCAACGACAAGGAGCGCAGCGATGTCGAGGAATATTGCGTCAGCGAAGGCTGGATCAAGGTTGCTGCAGGCAAGGCGCTGGACCGCAAGGGTCAGCCATTGACGATCCAGTTGAAAGGGCGGGTCGAGGCGTTTTATCGCTGACGCTGGAATACCCCTGCATCGGCGTTTCTCCATCGGCCGTCGCTACCATTTGTGCCTACACCGCACCGAAGGAGCTTGACAGCCATGACCCCGATGCCGAATTGCCTCCTCGCCCGACGCCGGTCGATTCTTCTGGTCGTCTCTTCGTCGGCCCTTGCGTTCTCGCTCGCTCTCGCCGCTCCGGCATGGGCGCATCACGGTTGGGCCTGGGCCGAAGATGGCAACTCCGATCTGACCGGAGAAATCGTCGCAGTCAAACTGGGTAATCCGCACGGTGAACTGATCATCGACGCCGATGGCACGAAATGGCTGGTGGAAGTTGGCCAGCCCTGGCGCAACGAGCGCGCGGGCCTCACCGATGCCATGCTGGTCAAGGGCGTCAAGCTGACCGTGTTTGGTCACCGGGCCGCTGATCCGAAGAAGAAGCTGTTCAAGGCCGAGCGGATCACGATCGGTGAGCGCAAGTTCGACCTCTACCCCGATCGCAACTGAATGGTCCTGGAGGCCGCTGCGGCGGCGATCAGCGAGAGCGCTGTGTCGCAGACGCTGCGCGCGTCGATCTGGCTCTATCCACTGGTCAATACCGGGCACGTGATCGGAATTGCGTTGCTGTTCGGCGGCATCGTGCCGCTCGACCTGCGTCTGCTCGGCCGTCAGGCGGACGTGCCGCTCGGCCAGCTCGCGCGAACGCTGATCCCGATCGCCATCGCCGGCTTGCTGCTGGCCGTCTCGACCGGGCTGTTGCTGTTTGCAACCCGACCGCTCGATTACATCGTCGAGCCCTTGTTCGCGATCAAGCTGGGCTTGCTCGGTGCGGCGGTGGTCAATGCCTTGGCCCTGCACCGACGTGCGCAATGGGGTTTGATGCGCGATGCTGCGCGGGCATCGGTTCCATCCGGCTGGAAAGTGGCCGCGATGGCCTCGCTGTTGCTGTGGCTGGGCGTGATCACGGCGGGGCGTTTGATCGGGTATCGGTAAAGGGTGGCGATCGCGCTGAAGGCACTCCCACAGAATTCCGAATCCAGCCCGCCCCAGATCACGACGGCCTGCTTTTTCCCGCATGGTATGTCCCGGAGCCACGGCTGATCAGCGTGTCGCTGTCCAGGATCTTCCCGGGCGGGTATTCAGTCTGGCCCTCGATGCGGTCGTACAGCGGTGCGAAATCGATCTTCGCAAGTTCCAGCAAGTCGTCCAGGCTGTCGATCACGAAATAGCTCTCCTGGAAATCGTCGATGCGGTATTGGGTTCGCATCACACGTGCGAGTTCGAAGCGGATCCGGTTCGGTGACGGGTCATCGAGCGCGAAGACACTTTCGGTAAAAGACGATGCAATGCCCGCGCCGTAGATGCGCACGCCGTCGGCTTGCTGCACCAGACCGAACTCGACCGTGTACCAGTAAACCCGCGCCAGGTTGGCCAACTTGCCGAGCTGCCGGGCACGCAGACCGCCGACGCCGTAGGCCTGGATGTAATCGGCGATGGCCGGGTTCATCAACATCGGAACGTGGCCGAACACATCGTGAAAGACGTCAGGCTCTTCCAGGTAGTCGAGCTGATTCGGCTTGCGAATGAACTGGCCCGACGGAAAGCGCCGGTTCGCCAAGTGGTCGAAGAACACCTCGTCCGGCACCAATCCCGGCACCGCAACCACTTGCCAGCCGGTGTGCTTCATCAACACATCGCTGAGGCGTCGGAAATCGGGAATCTCATCGGCGCCGATCGGCAGCTCGTGCATCCCCTGCACGAACTCGTCGCAGGCGCGGCCGGGCAGCAGCTTGGTCTGGCGCTCGAATAGCGTCTTCCACGTCGCGTGCTCCTCGGCACCGTAGTTTTCCCAGCCTTGTTCGATGGTCCAGTCGGCGCGCTCGGGCTTGGCCTCGGCGGCTGCGCCGTGCAATCCAGTCTTGGCTTTGAGGGCTTGCATGTTCGGCTGTCCTCGCTCAGGCGGCGTCTTTTGCTGCCGTGAACCGGTGGAAGATCTTGTCTGCATGGCGGGCCCAATCGATGTCGCGCTGCGACAGTCCGCCCACATCATGCGTCGTCAATGTGATCTCGACCCGGTTGTAGACATTGAACCACTCGGGATGGTGGTCGCTGCGTTCAGCCACCAGCGCCAGTTCGCTCATGAAACCGAAGGCTTCGGCGAAGTCGGCGAAGCGGAATTCGCGCTTGATCGCGTCGCGCTCGGGGTCGTGTTTCCAGTCGGCCAAGTTGGCCAGCGCGTCACGAATTTGATCGGCTTGCAATTTGGGCATTGCTCACTCCTGTTGTCGGCTGTGCCATTTGGCGAATCAACGCCTTCAATCGGCCTGCAGCACGCCGCGGCGGACTTGGTCACGCTCGATCGATTCGAACAGCGCCTTGAAATTGCCTTCGCCGAAACCGTCGTCACCCTTGCGCTGGATGAATTCGAAGAACACCGGACCGAGCTGGGTCTGCGAAAAAATCTGCAGCAGCAGCCGCTTGTTGCCGCCGTCGGTGCTGCCGTCGAGCAAGATGCCACGCGTCTGCAGTTCGGGCACCGGCTCACCGTGGCCGGGCAGGCGGCTCTCGAGCATCTCGTAGTAGATATCGTTCGGTGCGGTCATCAGCGGCACACCATTCATCGTCAACTGATCGATGGTGTCGATGATGTTGTCGGTGAACAAGGCGATGTGCTGGATGCCTTCGCCGTTGTATTGCATGAGGTATTCCTCGATCTGACCCGCGCCTTTGGACGACTCCTCGTTCAGCGGAATGCGGATCATGCCGTCCGGCGCGGTCATCGCCTTGCTGGTGAGTCCGGTGTGTTCGCCCTTGATGTCGAAGTAGCGGATCTCGCGGAAATTGAACAGCTTCTCGTAGAACCCGGACCAATATGCCATGCGGCCCCGGTACACGTTGTGCGTCAGGTGGTCGATCAGGTTCAGCCCGACGCCCACCGGATGGCGCTCGACGCCCTCGACCCAGTCGAAGTCGATGTCGTAGATCGACTTGCCGTCCTCGAAGCGGTCGATCAGGTACAGCGGCGCGCCGCCAATGCCCTTGATCGCCGGCAGGCGCAACTCCATCGGCCCGGTGGGAATTTCGATCGGCTGCGCGCCCAGTTCTAGCGCCCGTGCATAGGCCTGATGCGCGTTGCGTACTCGAAACGCCATGCCACAGGCCGAGGGGCCGTGCTCGGCTGCGAAATAGGCTGCAGCGCTGCGTGGCTCGTTGTTGACGATGAAATTGATGTCGCCTTGGCGGTACAACACGACATCTTTCGATCGATGCACGGCCACTTTCTCGAAGCCCATTTTCTCGAACACAGGCTCGAGAATGCCGGGCGTCGGCGAAGCAAATTCGACAAACTCAAAGCCCATCAGGCCCATCGGGTTCTCGTACAAATCGCTCATCTCGTTTCCTTTGCGTTCGACTGGTCAAGCATGCACCAGATCAAGCGCTCGGGTATCGATGCGTTTGCAGTGCGCGCAATCAGCGTGGGGACACTCTGCTGCATCCATTCCACGCCCAACAGTTTGCAACGGAAAGCGCGCAATAGGTTCTCAATGTTCACGCCTCGATTGGCGAAACGAGAAATAATATTGCATCGATGTGGCAAATCAGGAGACAAATTTGAACGATTTGGAATTGGATCGAATCGATCGTCGAATGCTCGACTTCCTCCAGTCGCACGGCCGTGCCTCCAATCTCGAACTGGCCGAGGCGGTCGGCCTGTCGCCCGCGCAAAGCCACCGTCGCCACAAGCGGCTCGAAGAGCAGGGCTTCATCCGGGGCTACGAGGCGCGGCTCGATGGCGAACGAATCGGTCTGGGCGTCGTCGCCTTCATCCACATCGCGATGGAGAAAGGCCATATCCGCGATCTGTCGCGTTTTACCGATGCGATCGTCGCGATGCCCGAGGTGCTCGAGTGCCATTCAGTCACCGGGGATTTCGATTACGTGGTCAAGATCGTCGCCCATGACCTTCGCAGCCTGTCGCAATTCCTGATGGATCGTTTGATCCTGCTGCCGGGTGTCAACAGCATGCGCTCGAGCGTGTGCCTGTCGGAAATCAAGTGCACCAGCGCGTTGCCGCTTCCCCAATGATGTCCAACTGCAGCGATGTGATCATCCTGGGCGCGGGCATGGCCGGTGCGTCGCTCGGTTTTGAGCTGGCCTCGAGCGCGGCGCGGCGCATCACCATCGTCGAGCTCGAAGATCAACCCGGTCGGCACTCCACCGGGCGATCGGCGGCGATGTTCTTCGAGAGCTACGGCAACCCGACGGTACGGGCCCTGACGCGCGCCAGTCGGCAATTTCTCGAACACCCGCCCGAGGGCTTGGCCGACGTGCCGCTGCTGAGCCCGCGCAGCTGTCTGTTCATCGCCGATGCGCCGCGTCTGCCGTCGATCGACGCGATGCTGAACGCGCCGGGCGACGCTGCCAGCCTGCGCCGTGTCGAAGTGGCCGATGCGCTGGCGCGGGTGCCGATCCTGCGCAGCGACTGGCTGGCGGGCGCCCTGCTCGACGAGAGCGGCCACGATATCGATGTCGCCGCGCTGCACCAAGGCTACCTGCGGATGGCGAAGCGGGCCGGAGCACGCTTGTTGCTGGCAGCCGGCGAGATGCGCTTCGAACGCCACGCCGGCATCTGGGCCGTTCATTCGCGCGTCGGCACGGTCGAGGCGCCCATCATCGTCAATGCGACCGGCGCATGGGCCGATCAGGTGGCCGCGCAGTTCGGGGCTCGCCCGGTCGGCCTGCAGCCGATGCGCCGGACTGCCATGCTACTGCCCGCGCCACCGGACCACGACATTCGTGGCTGGCCACTGGTGGTGGATGTCGACGAGACCTTCTATTTCAAGCCCGATGCCGGTCAACTCCTGCTGTCGCCAGCCAATGAGGATCCGATGCCGCCCTGCGACGTGATGCCCGAAGAACTCGATGTCGCGCTGGCAATCGACCGCTTCGAGCGTGCAACGACGGTTCGCGTCGAGCGCATCGGCCGCCGCTGGGCCGGGCTGCGCAGCTTCGTGGCCGACCGCTCGCCGGTGGTCGGCTTCGATGCCGAAGTCGAGGGCTTGTTCTGGCTGGCGGGGCAGGGCGGTTACGGCATCCAGATGGCGCCGGCACTGGCGCGGCTGGCGGCCGGGCTGTTGACGAGCACCAGCTGGCCAGGTGCGCCTGGTGTTGCCGCCGCTGAAGTTGCGCCGTCGCGCGCTGGTTTGAAGCCGGGCGCCAACTGAAGCCGAATCCTGTCGAGGCGCAGGTCAACCCGCACAACCTGGCATCCAACCGCTTGCTGCGAAGCCTGGGCTTCGTCAAAGAAGGAACGCTGCGCCAACGCTGGGTCAATCAGGGAACTGCTGTGGATGACCAGGACTGGGCGACTCGCAAGCATTCGATCGCTTGACTGCCTCGGTCGACAGCGCAGTGGTAGCCGCGTCCTGGGTCTGGGCCAGCGGCACTTGCGCCGGAACCAGACATGCGGCAATCAGGACGACCGGGGCAAGCTCCCGACGCATT
>JBBRID010000193.1:0-7553 GCA_038221635.1 Burkholderiales bacterium | reverse complement strand
ACATTGCATGTTGCATTAAAGAAGCTCCTTCGGGTTGAGCACCATCAGCACGCCGCCGTCACCCATCAGCGCCGTGCCGGCAAAGCCGGTGAGTCCTGCCAGTACGCCTTCCAGCGGCTTCAGGATGATGTCGCTGGCGCCCTGGAAGTGGTCCACCAGCAGGCCGACGACCTGGTTGCCGATGCGCACCACCAGCACCGCCAGTTCGCCCTCGTCGTTGGCCAGCGGCTCGGTGTCGAGCGCCAGCAGTTCGTTGAGCGAGCGCAACGGCACGATACGCCCGCGAAGCACCGTGGTGCGGGCCTGCTTGAAGTGGTGGATGTCGTCGGTGTGCACGCGCACGGTCTCGACGATCAGGTCCATCGGCACGCCCAGGCGGCGGCCGGCGCTTTCGATCACCATCACGTTGGTCACGGCCATCGACAGCGGCAGCGACAGCGTCAGGGTGGTGCCCTTGCCGTGCACGCTGCTCAGCTGCACGCCGCCGTTGATGCGCTCGATTGCGGTGCGCACCACGTCCATGCCGACGCCGCGTCCGGACAGGTCGGTGATGGCATCGGCGGTGGAGAAGCCCGGCAGGAAGACCAGCTGCACCGCGTCGTCATCGGACAACTGCGCCGCGCGGTCGGCCGGGATCAGGCCGCGTTCGACTGCTTTGGCGCGCACACGGTCCGGGTTCACGCCAGCGCCGTCGTCGCTGATCTCGATCAGCACGCGGTCGCTTTCCTGGCGTGCGGCGATGCGGATCGTGCCGGCCGCCGGCTTGCCCGCGGCACGGCGCACCTCGGGCATCTCGATGCCGTGGTCCAGGCTGTTGCGCAGGATGTGGATCAGCGGGTCCGACAGCGGCTCGATGACGTTCTTGTCGGCTTCGGTCTCTTCGCCTTCAATGACCAGGTTGACCTCCTTGCCGAGCTTGCGCGAGATGTCGCGCACCAGGCGGCCGAAGCGCTGGAACACGGCGCCCACCGGCAACATTCGCACCTGCAACACGGCGTGCTGCATGTCTTCGGCGATGCGGTTGATCACCGCGTACTGGGCTTTGATCTCGCGCGCCAGTTCGCGCTGCTGGAACACGACCTCGGCGCGCTGCGCCAGGTAAGGCAGGCTGTTCTTGGCGACCACCATCTCGCCGATCAGCTCCATCAGGCGGTCGATCTTTTCCTGGCTGACCTTGAGCACCTTGTGCGGCTGGCCAGCGCCGCTGTCGTCGGCGCGCTGGGGCAGATCAGCAACCGCCGTGTCGGAGGTCTGCTGCAGCGACTGGAGCGAACCGGCGTCAAAGGCGCCGGCGCCCGCCGGCTGGCCTAGCAACCCATGCTGACGGGCCCAGGCCGGCAGCGCGCTGTCGGGCACGTCGGCAAGTTCGGCGCCAGCGGCCTGCGATGTCGCATCACCGACGGCCAGGAGCAGGCCGTGCAAGGTCTTGCGCGTGGCGAGCACAGTGCCGGCGCTCAGACCGCTGCGTGCGAGCAGCGCGCACTGGTCAGCCCAGAGCTGGGCTGCTCGATGGCGCAGTGTGATTTGGGCCGGGCCGGTGTCAGGGGCGGTGTCAGTGGCGGAGGCAGGGCCGGTGTCAGGGCCGGTGTCAGGGGGGTTCGCGCCCAGGGGCTTGGGCTGGTGATATGCCACCTGCTCCGGCACACAGCGAAAGTGTTGCTCGAGCTCGGCGCGCGGCGCGCTGCTCAGCAACACGATGTGCAAGTTGCACTGGTAGCAATCCCAGTCAGAAAGTGCTTCGCCCTCGGGCCAGGGCAGCCGGCCTTCGACCCGCAGCGCCAGCAAGCCGGGTGCAGTGCTCGCCAGCCGCCACGGATCTTCGCCTTTGAAGAAGCAGCCCTCTTCGGGCAGGTAGCGTGCTGCCGTCGCAGCGGGGTGTGCGACGAGCAAGGCGGCGTCGATTCGGGCCAGCCAGTCGGGTGGGGTGTCGGTGGGGATGTCGGGCGTGGTGTCGGGCCTGGTCTCGGTCAGGGCGACCACGTCCGTCGCTGGCGACGCCACGGCAACCGGTGCCGTGGCCACACCGTCGAACAAGCCCCGCAAGGTCTGCGCATGGGCAATCGACTGCGTGTCGGCGCATTCGTCGATGCGACCGCTGCGTTCGATCTGGTCGATCAGCCGCGCGCTGTAGTCCATCGCTTCGAGCAGCGCGTCGGCGAGTTCGCCGCTGTAGTCCAGCGTACGGTGGCGGACTCGGTCGAGCAGGTCTTCGCCGGCATGCACCACGCGTTCCAGCGGCTTGAATTCGAACAGCCCGCAGTTGCCCTTCAGCGTGTGGACCGAACGGAACAGGTCGTTGAGCAGTTCGAGGTTGGTGGGCTCGCGCTCGACCTCGAGCAGCCGCTTGCCGATCGCTTCCAGGCACTCGCGGGCTTCGATCACAAACTGGTCGAGCAGGTCGGCCTGGTTCATGACTTGACTCCCAATGCGGCTTTCAGCGCCGCCTGGCGGTCGCCCAGCAGCAAGGCGGCGGTAAGCACCAGGTCGGGTGGCCGCGCCGGCTTGACCAGGTAGCCGTTGGCGCCGGCATCGAAGGCGGCGTTGGCGTCCGGCGCCTTGGCTTCGGTCGAGACCATCACCACCGGCGCCTGATGGCGCGCGGGCAGGCGGCGCAGTTCGCGAACGAAGCTGTAGCCGTCCATGCGCGGCATGTTGACGTCTACGACATAGAGGTCGAAGGCGGTGTCGTCGTCCTGCGCGTGCACACGCTCCAGCGCCTCGACGCCGTTGCTGGCTTCGTCGGTCGCCCAACCGGCGTCGCCCAGGATCTTGCGGTGGTACATGCGCACGGTGGCGGCGTCGTCGATGACGAGGATTCTGTTCATGATCACAGCGGCCTTTGGTAAACCAGAGCGTCGGGAAAGCGGCGCATCGTGAAGAGTGAGGACATTCGGCTCATCGATTCGGAGTGTCCGAGGCAGATGAACCCGCCCGGCGCCATCGCGTCGAACATCGCCTCGGCGGCGACGCGGCGCGACAGGTCGTCGAAATAGATCAGCAAGTTTCGGCAGAAGACGATGTCGATGTCGCGAAAGCGCCGCGTGTCGGCGGGATCGGTCAGGTTGACGTGGCTGAACTCCACCGACTCGACCAGTTCGCGCGAGATACGCCATTCGCCTTCAGCGTCGCCCTTGCCATCACTCTTGCCATACGGCGTGAAGTATTTCTTCAGGTAGGGCTTGGGCAACTGCGCCACCGAACGCGGCGAGTAGATGCCGCGCTGTGCCGCCTGCAGCACCTGTGTGTCGATGTCCGACGACAGGATCTCGACCTCGTATTTGTCGATCTTGGCCCAGCGTTCCAGCAGGTAGATCGCGATCGAGTACGGCTCTTCGCCAGTGGACGACGGGATCGACCAGATGCGGATGCGGCCACCCGGGCGCTTGCGCGCCGCCACTTCGTCGAGCATATGGTTCACCATGCAATCGAACTGGTAGCTCTCGCGGAAGAAATAGGTCTCGTTGACCGTCATGATGTTGACGAGCTGCTGCATCTCGGCGCCGTTGGTCTCGAAGCGCAGTGCCACGAACCAGGCGCGGAAGCTCTCGGCGCCGGTGGCCTGGATGCGCTCGACCAGTCGCTTGTCGACGAAGTAGCGCTTGGCCGGCTCGAAGTGGATGCCGGTCTTGCGGTGGAAGAACTCGGCGAACTTCTGGAAGTCCGCGTCGCTGATCGCCGGCGTGGCGAGCACGTGGACAGGATTCGTCATGGGGTGACGATCCGGACGATGGCCAGATCGACCGCAAAGCCGATGTAGGCGTCATCGGCGAAACGCTGCGCGGCGCTGCGCAGCGCCGGCAGCGAGGCCGTGGTGCCGACCTCGGCCAGCACTTCGAGTGCCGCACCCACCACGTTGACGGCTGGTTCGTTCAGCAGCACCTGGGCCAGCCACTGCGGCACCTGCGCATGGTGCAGATCGCCGAGCAGGTTGACGGTGAAGATGCGCACGTCGCTGTCGGCGTCGTGCAGCAAGCGCTCGATGTGCGGGGCCACTGCGTCGGGCAGTCCGGCCAGCACCTCGATGGCCCCGTTGCGCAGCCCGGGGTCCTCGCTGCGCAGCAACGTCAGCAAGGCGTTCGCCACCACGCTGCCGCCCAGCTGCGCGGCGCTGCTGAAGAGCACGGCGCGCACGCTGGCGTCGGGCTCCTGCGCCAGCCGGGCGCATAGCGCCGCGGCAGCGCGTGGATGCGCCGCCAGGTCGCGCGCCACCCAGCGCCGCACCGTGGCGTCGGCGTCGCCGAGTTGCGCCACCAGGCCGTCGGTATCGCGTGTGTAGTCGCGCGCTTCCACCGGGCGCAGCGCGAGGGAGTCAGTGGACTTCTTCAGTGCCATGGCGGGATCCTTTGGAGATTCTTCACTGCAACCAATTGCGCAATTGCGCGGCGATGCCGTTGCAAGGCAGCACCAGGCTGGCGCCGCCGAGTTCGATCAATTCGTGCGGCATTCCGAACACCACGGCCGTTTCGGCCGATTCGGCAATCGTCTTGCCGCCCGCGGCGTGCAGGCGTGCCATCGCCACCGCGCCGTCGTTGCCCATGCCGGTCAGCATCACGCCCACCAGACGGGTCGGCGGCAGGTGCTTCATCGCGCTGTCGACCATCACCTCGACCGACGGATGCCACAGCACGGCCGGTGTCTCCGGCCGCGGCGCGGCGTGCAGCACGCCGGCGCGGTCGGTGACCGTGATGTCGGTGCCGCCGCGGCCGATGTACACCTGCCCTGGCAACAGCGGCATCGGTGTCGCGGCTTCGACCACCTTCAGCGCGCACAGGCCGTCCATGCGGCGCGCAAAGGTGTCGGTGAAATTGGCCGGCATGTGCTGCGCCACCAGCACCGGCCAGGGAAAGTTGGCTGGCAACTTGGGCAGGATGTCTTCCAGCGTGCGCGGGCCGCCGGTGGAAACGCCGATCAGCACCAAGCCGGGCAGCTGTGTGCGCGCCCGGGGGGCTGCAACGATATTTGGCACCGCCGGGGCGGCAACTGGCTTGACCTGCGGCCGTGCCGGCGCCGTCTTGCGCCCACCCACTTGCGCCCGAGACGCAGAGCGCACCTTGTCGAGCAGCATCACCTTGATGTCGTCGACATGCAGCGAAATCGTGCCGCCCGGCTTGGGGATGAAGTCCACCGCGCCCAGCGCCAGCGCCTCGAAGGTAGCAAGCGCGCCCTTCTCGGTCAACGACGAGACCATCACCACTGGCGTCGGCCGTGCCGACATGATCAGTGACAGCGCGGTCAGACCGTCCATCTCGGGCATGTTGATGTCCAGTGTCACCACATTGGGCATCCACTGCACCACCATCTCCACGCCTTCGGCACCGTTGCGTGCACTCTTGACCTCGTAGCCGGCTTCGACAAGCACGCCGGTAAGCAGCTTGCGCATCAGCGCCGAGTCGTCGACGACGAGAACCTTCTTCATGGTCATGTAAGCCCCTCGTCCGACGGGTACATCGGCCGATCCCCCGAGAGGATGCGGGCCGGCTTGGGAGCGGCCCCGCGCTCGGCCCGCGGCGCCGGGGCAGGCATAGGGTGTGTCATGCGGCCAGCGGGAGGGGAAACGAAGACACCGGCGGCTCGCCGCCGAACTGCGCCATGGCCTGCACTTCGGGGCCCTGCAGCAGGTGTGCCGGGTCGATCAGCAAAACCATGCGTTTGTCACCGTCGAGCTTGGCTACGCTGCCGATCAGCCGGCCCTGCTCGGCCGACATCGCCGGGGACGGCACGATGTGGGTGCGCGGAATGCGCAGCACCTCGGCCACCGAGTCGACGATGAAGCCGGTGCGTTTGCCACTCAGCAGATAGACCATGATGCGCTGGCGCTCGTTGCGCTCGATCAGCGGCAGCCCAAGGCGGCTGCGCTGGTCGATCACCGGCAGCACGGTGCCGCGCAGGTTGATCACGCCTTCGACAAATGCCGGTGTCTTGGGCACGCGGGTCAGCGTGGCCGGCACCCGAACGATCTCCTGCACGCTCATGATCGGCACGCCGAACTCTTCCGCACCCAGCCGGAAGATCACCACCTGTGCGTCTTCGTCGCTGCTGCTCTCGACGCTGTCGTCGGCTTGGTCGTCTGCATTGTTGTCGTTGCGCGTTGTCATGCTTGTGTCTTCCGTTGAGTTGCCTCCAGCGCGCGCCTCGCGTGCCAGATCGAGCGCCTTCTCGATGGCCGGCAGGCGCAGCAGCTTGTCGGCGGCGATGATCGAGACCAGCCGCTTGCCGCCGTCGAGGCGGCAGATCGACGAAATCTCCTCCCACTGCCCCTGCGCGGCCAGCATGCCGGGCATGCTGTCGGCCTGGGCGCGCGGCACGCTCAGCACTTCCTTCACCGAATCGGTGACCAGCCCCACGTGCTGGCCGCCAGGCAGCGTGGTGACCACGATGCGCTGCTGTTCGCTGTAGGGCTGCGAGGGCAGCCCGAACAGGCGACGCAGGCAGACCAGGGGCAGCAGACGCTCGCGCAGCGAGATCACGCCCAGCACGTGGCCCGGCGTGTTCGGCAGTTCGTTGACACTGGCCGGCAGTTGCACGATCTCCTGCACCTCGGCGATGTCGAGCGCGTACTCCTGGTCGGCGACCGAGAAAGACACCAGCCGCAGTTCGTCGGCGGCCTCGACTTGCGTGGCATCGCCGGCTGCCGGAGCGCCGTTCAGATCATTGCTGGCGTGCGAACCGCCGCGCTGCGCACCCATCGAGCCAAACTGGCCTTCGACCAGGCGTGCGAAGTCGATCGCCAGCAGCATGTCGTGGCCCTTGCCGTCAGCATGCGGGTGCTTGATGACACCGGTCAGGTAGTCGGCGTTGACGATGCTCTGGATGGCATCGGCCGGCTCGATCTGGCCCGGCTCGATGGTCACCACGCTGGCCACCCGGTCGACGACGAAGCCCAGCGGCTGGCCGATGTGGATGACCAGCGCGCGCGTGGCGTCGTCGGCTTCGCGCTCGGCGCAGCCGAGCAGTCGACGCAGGTTGACGATGGGCAGCACCCGGCCGCGCAGGTTGGCCAGGCCGTCGAGCGTGCTCGGCGCCAGCGGCAGCTGCGACACCGCTGGCATGCGGATGATTTCCTGCACCGGTGCAATCGGCACGGCGAACATCTCGCCGGCCACCGCGAAGGTGACGTACTGGTTCTCGTTGCCGCGTTCAAGGTCCGCGCCGCCTTCGGCGTCGGCGAGTTCAGGGCTAGACAAGGTTGTGCTCATGGCACACCTCCTGTTTTCTGTGATAAGAGGAGATCCCAGGCGGCGGAATTACCGCCGCCGATCCCGGAGGGGGTTGAGCAAAGTGGCCGAGCCACACTTGCTCAGCAGGCGTGCGCTCAGGCGCTCTGCAGTTCGTCGGCGAGTGACGCGATCTCTTCGATCGCGGCCGACAGTTCCTCGGCACCCTGCGACTGCTGCCGCGCGGCCGACGAGGCCTGCTCTGCCGCCTTCTCGGCCTGCGCCGCAGCGGTGGAGACCTGCTCGACCCCGACCTTCACCTGCGTCACCGCGGCGGCGATTTCCTGCGCCGCAGCGACTGCCTCCTGGTTGCCCTTTTGGACCTCTGCCACGTCGGCT
>JBBRID010000192.1:0-7558 GCA_038221635.1 Burkholderiales bacterium | reverse complement strand
GCTTCGATGTCAACGAGTACCTGACCGTCGAGGAGATGGAGCGCACCGCCTGCAGCGACTCCTGTCCGGGCGTGTTCTCACAGCTGAAGGAGGTCTATCTTTTCGGCTGCAATACGCTCCAGTCGGAGCCGCGGCAGACGGTTTCTGACGAGATCAAGCGCAGCCTGATCCGCTCAGGCCGCTCCCCGCAGGACGCGGCGCAACTCTCGTCCCTGCTCGGGGAGCAGCACGCCGAAAGCAACCGCGACCGCATGCGGAGCATCTTCAAGGACGTGCCGGTCCTCTACGGTTTTTCGTCCAAGGCCCCCTTGGGCAGTTATGCCGGCCCCTTGCTCGAGCGCTACTTCCAGACCGCACCCGCCGGCGAAATCGGCAGCGGCAAGGTCAGCACCAATCTGCTTGGCCTGTTCGCGCCAAGCTCCATGACGGTCACCAACGGCCTGAGCAACTCCGAGCCGCAAAGCAAGCTGCGCGGCGATGTCTGCCACTTCCTGGACGACCGAGTTGGGGCGGAAAAGAAGCTTGCCTTCATGCACCAGGTGCTGCAGCGGGACATGGCCGAGGTCCGGATGCTCCTTGGGCACCTCGAGCGCTTTGCGGAGTCGATCAGCCTGGTGCAGCGGATCGCGCCCAACACCGCAGAGGCTCTCGCAACGATCGCGAGCGACGACGCCGCCCGCAGGCGCTACCTGGAGTTTGCGCGCGATGCCGACGAGACGGCTGTGCGCACGCGGATGATGGCGCTGGCGACGAAGCTCGGATGGCTGACGCCGGCACAGGAAAAGACCGAGTTCATCAACATGATCGCGCAGAGGATGGACCGCGGCACGCTCGGCAGGGACGAAGTCGACCTGGCCTGCTCGCGCGGGCAGGCGAGCGACGATGACTCCTCGCTGAAGGCGCTCGCCGCCAGCGCACTGAAATCCGGCAAGGTGGCGGCAGCTGCGGCAGTGGCCTGCCTGGGAAGCGCGGAGGCGCATGCGCGTGTCACGCGTGCGCTCACCAGCGCCAGCGGCGACGACGTCGCCATCGCACGGGCATACCTGCGGCACCGACCCCTCGCCGACACCGGCGAGCTGCGCGCCCTGGCGTCTGGAATCGGGCGCATGAGCTCGCCGGCCGCGCAAGTGCTCGCACTGGAAACGCTGGCGCAGCAGCGCCTCTCCGACACAGAAAGCCTGCGCGAGATCGTCAGGCTTTTCCCGTTGGCCAGATCCGTGGACGTACAGCGCGCGATCGCCCGCATCCTGATCCGGGCCGACCACGCGTCGCTGGGCCAGCCGGAGCTTGCGCGAACGCTGATGCGGCACCGCCTCAAGTCACCCGACGGCGAAGACATGATAGACGCGCTCATTCGCTTGCTTCCGGCGAGCTGAGGCTGGCCCGCGCCACCCGGACGCAACGGTGCGATGCGCCGCCGCGCCTAACCAACCCTGTCCTACAAGCACAGGGAAAGTCGGACGACATCCGCGCATGCGTGCCGCGCCTAAGCTAAGGATTCCCGCAAGCTGGCTCGAAACGGGCTCGTTCACGCGGACAGCGTTTTGACCTCACCCACCCACCAAAGGACATGAAAATGGACAGCAATTCGGAAACCAACAAGGAAGGCCACACAGGCACGGGCGCAATTGTGGGCGGTCTGACCGGCGGTGTGGCCGGCGGAGCGGTCGCTGGCGCCTTGGCCGGTGGGGTGACTGGCCCCGTCGGCGCTGTTATCGGCGCCGCTGCTGGAGCGGTAGTCGGTGCATTGGCGGGCAGGACGAAGGCCGACCCGACAGTCGAGGATGCCTACTGGCGCGACAACTACAGCTCGCGGCCGTATGTGAATAGCGGCGCTGCCTTCGATGAATACGCCCCAGCCTATCGCCATGGCGTGGAGGCGCACACGCGCTACCCGGATCGCCACTTTGACGAGATCGAGTCGGACCTGGGTCGCGACTGGGGAACCACGCGCGGCAAGTCTTCACTCGAATGGGAGAATGCCAAGCATGCTTCTCGCGACGCTTGGACTCGGGTGAAGGACACGGCAGAGCGCGCGACGCCTGGCGACTCGGACCGCGACGGCAAGTAATCCCAGAATCGTTCAGCGTCAGAGCCGCCGAGCCGCGTTAGCGGGTCAGCGGCTTTTTGCATTGGTGGGCCTGCATTGGCAGCTTCACGTGTTCGGCATCGGCTTCGATAGTGTTCACGTGAGCGCCAGAGCCACCATCAGCCAAAGACTTCCACTCGCTCGAAGAACTCAATGGCCTGCTCGACAAGATGGGCGTGATCGCGTGTAGACCAGCGCGTTGCGGCCGCCTACTTGGCCGTCAACTGCCGGATCGCGCCGGCCCAGTCTTCGACATGATGGGCGGTGACCAGCTTGCCTTCACCCACGGTATGCACGTCGTTGGTCATGATCTGGAAGCTCTTGCCGCCGGGCGGCACGCCGAACAGCGGACCTTGCGGCGTGCCACTGGCTTCGCTGCGCACGATCACGCGGTCGCCTGCCACCAGCACTTCCTTGATATCCCAGGCCAGGTCGGGAATCAGCTTGCCGAAGCCGGTGACCTGGGCTACGAAGTCTTCGCGGCCCTTGAACACCTTGTCGCCCGAGTATGAGCGCCAGTCGGCGGCCATGCTGGCCTCGGCCAGTGCTTTCAAGTCCTTGGTCGCGGGCTTGTTGAGCATCTCGTAGAACGGCGCGACGGCACGCCGCGCGGCGTCGGGCGTCAGCGCAGCGGGTGACTGCGCCGCCGCGGCCCCCGCGATGCCAAGAGCAACGAGGCCAAGCGTCAGGGTGCGGCGGGTAAAGAGGTGGAGCAGGGACATTGGGGCTCGGAGGGTCAGCGCCAGAGGCGCGGTAGCGACATGGTCTGCCATTCGTGCAGTTCGCGCTGGTCTGGGCAGGTAGAAAGATGGTAATTTCGGGACATGTTCGCACCAGCCCCCCCCCACGCTCGAAGCGCCGCTGCGTGATCGACGTGGTGCGCTGGCGCCCGCCGGGGGCGTACCCGCTGGCGCTCGAAGTCATGTCCATCGCGCAGTTGCGCCAACGCGCATCGCCGGAGCACTTCCTGTCGTTGCAGCGTGTCGAGTTCTACATCCTGATGGTGGTGACGCGCGGACGTACGCGACATCAAATCGACTTCGAGCCGGTCGACGCACGGACCGGCACCTGGATGCTGCTGCGGCCGGGCCAGCTGCAACGCTTCGATTTCTCCAAGCCCTGGTCGGGCTGGGCCGTAGTGTTCCGCCCCGACCTGCTGCCGCCGGCCGAGCGGCGCCAGCACTCGCCCTTGCAGGCCCTGAAATCTCAGGTCGATCAATTGCGGAATGTGGTGCGACTGCCGCCAGGAGCACACAAGCTGTGTTGTGCGACCGTGGAGCGCATGCGCGCCGATGCCGCGCTCGATGCCCGCGTTGACGACCGCAATGCACTGCTGCTGTACCAGCTCGGCAGCCTGCTCACGAGGCTTCGCCTGCATGCTGCGCCGGCCGAGCCGGCGCCAAGAACGGCGATCGCGGCGGAGCCATTCATCGACGAGGAACGTGTCGCCCGTCTGAGCCGCTTGTTGGAATCCGACACCTCTGCGCGCCATCAGGCGCTCTGGTATGCCGAACGCCTGGGTTGCAGTGCCAAGACCCCGCAGCGCGCGGTGCAACAGGTGCGTGGGCAATCGTTGAAGCAGCTGGTCGACCAGCGCATTGCACTCGAAGCGCAGCGCCGCCTGGTGCACACCTTGGAGCCGATCAAGCGCGTGGCCGATGGCTTGGGCTTTGATGACACTAGCAACTTCGTCAAGTTCTTTCGCCGAAGCGTGGGTAGCACGCCCTCGGCCTTCCGGCGCACGCAGCAGGGGTGAGTCGGACCGGCGCAACGAGAACAGCCCCGTGCTTTCCACCGAGGAGTGGACGCCGAAGACCTGCGGCGCACCGCGTCGACGATCATGCAGTCGCTGGACGGATCAGCAGCCGACACTCGCTTTTCCAGGCCGTTGCTGGCGGCCGCGCGTGTACCTATCGCATCGCCTTCGGGGCTGCGATCCGCCCTCAACTGGCCGCTACCGAAGGCAAGGATCGCATCAGTGGGTGTTTTGACGGGAGCTTCTGGGAGAAAAAAGTGCGTTTGAAATTTCCTATCCTCGGCCTCGAACTGGCTCAGCAACGCTTGCAAGGTCTCGTCGCGCCTGGTTTCTGCGGCTGGCTCGATGCGGGCGCAAGCAGAAGGGGAGACGCTCGGCGCGATCGAGCGGGCGAGCAGATCTCGGTGCGAGGCGGTCGCGCTGTCTCGGAAGGTGGCGTTCTCGGAGGGCGCTGAGTTGACTATGCGATCAGCCACGCGTAGGTGCAGCCATGTTTGCAGCTTCAGCGATCCGTTGGGCGGCGCAGGTTGAGTATGTTGCCGGCCAGGATCAGCACCACGCCGAGCACGGTCAGCAGGTCCACACGCTCGGCGTAAACCAGCCAGCCGGCAAGCGCGGTCAGGGGCACCCGCACAAAATCCATCGGCACCACCACGGTCGCTTCGGCATGCTGTAACGCGCGTGCCATGCAGTAATGCGAAAAGGTGCCGCAGAAGGCCACCACCAGCATCCAGCCCCACACCGTGCCCGAGGGCCAGCGCCACACCCACAGCGCCGGCAGCAGACCCAGCAGGCTCTGCCACACCAGCATCCAGAAGATGATGGCCAGCGCACTTTCGCTGTGCGTCAGCGACTTGACCAGGATCAACGACACGGCGAAGCCCACGGCCGCCGCCAGCGCGATGCCTTGGCCGGCGCTCAAGCCGGTGGTCGCCGGACGCACGATCAGCCCGACGCCCAACACGCCCAGCACGATGGCCATCACTTTCCACGCATTCAGTCGCTCGTGCAGGAAGACGGTGGCCAGCAGCGCGGACCAGATCGGCATCGTGAACTCGATGGCGACCACCTGCGCCAGTGGGATCAGTGTCAATGCCACGAACCAGCCGTACTGTGCCGCGTAGTGCACCAGATTGCGCGCGGCGTGCTGGCGCGGCCGCTGCGTGCGCATTGCCGCCAGCCCGCCGGCGGCACGAATCATCGGCGCGATGAGCAGCAGACCGATCAAGGATCGCATCTCCATGATCTGGAACACCGCCAGTTCGGATTGCGCCTCGCGGCCCGCAATCGCGATGACCACCATCAGCGACAGCCAGCCCGCCACCCACAGCGCAGCCCTCGGTACCGAAACTACGGATGCCGTCATTCAGTCGTGGCCCAAGCGGTAGGCATGCGCGTCGGTGTCGTGAAACATTGCATCATTCTCGCTCTCGCCGGGCGCTCGGATGAGCGGAATGCGGGATGGCAATCCGCGCGGCCCCGTCCACGTCGGCGAGACCTGCCTGCTGGCACGCCGTACCGAAACCGAGTCCCCGGCATATTCGGTCATCGAAATCGAGCCGGCCGCCGGCATTGACGGGCGGCGGCCCGAGCGCTCGCTGCTGGCCGAAAGCTGTTGGGGCGACAGTGTTCATCCACCGGGCGTCTTTGCGCTGCTGCTCTGGATGTTTTCGCGGCTGCCGTTGCTTGTGGTCGGGCACTTTTTTGGCGGCCTGCAGCCGAACCCCTCGTCGCCAATGCCGTCGACCACCATCGCACACCGCCGCAAATGGGATGCACCGGTGCCCGATTGGCTGGCGCTGGCAGGCAAATCGGTGCTCACCCCGCTGCTGATCCAGGTGATGCAGGCGGTGGTACTGGTGGCCGGCATCCTGAGCTTAGTGCCGTTCGGTGCCTGGCGCGAAGCGCTGCTGACGGCGGTGCGCGTGATGACGCTGACGCTGGGCGACAGCTACGTGCTACTGGAGCAAGATATCCAGCGTGCCGCGCTGAGCGACCGTGTGGCGCGCAGCCTGCAGTGGTTGCAGGCGCGGGTCGATCGTGTACCAGTCCGGCTCCGAAGCCGATGCCGAAAGTGTCTTCTGCACGTTGGTGTTCACCGAAGCGATGGCGTTGATGGGCCAGATGATCTTCGAAGCCTTGAGCAGCGCCGACATGCCGCGCACTGGATTGGCTGATGACGGGGCTGGCGCGCGTGGCATCGGCACCCTGCCGGGATTCGAGAACGAGCCGGCCGATCTGCTGCGCCGCAGTCGCGTGTTGCTCGCGGCGGCGATCTCGCTGCTGGCATTGGCATTGTGGGCGCTGCTGACTCGGGTGCTGTGGCGCAACGACGGACGGGCGCGCTGGCGTGCCGCGTGTCGCGGGACCTCGCTGCTGGTTGGGCCGCATGCGGTCTGGCTCTGCGTTCCGATGGTGCTATTCTGGTGCCTCTTCGCGATGCTGCCGTTGCTCGGCGTGATGATCATCTCGTTCTCGCCCGAGGCGTTCACGCTCGGCGGCCTGGGCCGGGCGATGGCCAGGGTCGCGGCGTTACTGAATGTTCTGGATTGATTGCGGCGCTCTTGCATCCTGCAGCAGGGGAGTCGGGGGCCGGGTTGAGCTGCGAATCACCAACTTGCCCGCAACTCGAACAACCTGGCCCTGAACTGGTTGATTTTCGATCGCCCGAACCAGCAATTCGACGGCGCGCTCCACCATATCTTCCACCGGGAACTGGATGGTGGTCAGATCGTTGCCTGCCCAAGCTGACATCGGGATATCGTCGAAACCCATGATGGACAGATCACCGGGCACCCGCAGCCCATGGCCATGGCGCGCGGCGTCGAGCACACCAAGTGCAACCAGGTCGGTGACGCAGAAGATTGCATCGGGGCGGTTGCGCTGCGCGAGCAGTCTCAGGCCCGCTGCGTAGCCGCCCTCGTATGTAAACGACGTCGTCTCGATCGACGGCGCAAGGGCGCCGAGTTCATGCAAGCGAGAGACGAAGCCAGCGCAACGGTCCGCGTGTGACGAAGTCGGCTCCGATCCCCCGATGAAAGCGAAGCGACTATGCCCGCCACCGACAAGCGTTTCAGCAGCCACGGCACCGCCCAACAGGTTGTCGCAGTTGACGGAAGGTATTCTCAAATCCGGAAAACGGCGATTGAACAGCACTACTGGAATGCCAGTCTTGAGGCACCTGCGCGCCACAGCCTTCGACAACGCGAGCGGGGATGCCGCGGTGATGATGAGCCCTTCAATCCGAAACTGCATCAACCAGGCGAGCGCCTCGTCTGCGCTTTCGACATGGGGCAGCAGCAGGATCTGTCGATCAAGCGCGCGCAGTCGGCGACTGAACGCATCTAGCACGAACGGATAAATCGGGTTGCCAATATTCGGCACGAAAAAAGCAACTACGCGCGATCGATTGGTGGTCAGGCTGCGCGCCACCGCGTTGGGCTGATAGTTGAGTCGACGCGCAACCATGAGTACCTTTTTGCGAAGTGCCGTCGAAATGGGCGCGTCGGGTGTGAAGGCGCGCGAGACAGTCGACTGCGAGACACCCGCAAGCTCAGCCACATCGTAGGAAGTGGCGCGCCGGACAAGTTCCCCCGCCTTCGGAGCGACAGCCGCACTGGGCAGTTTGATGTACGACCTCTTCAGATTCCCAGCCACGATCTACCTCCGAAGCCTGCCGATTCAAATTCGTCTGTTGTCATCCCGACCAGTCC
>JBBRID010000191.1:0-7584 GCA_038221635.1 Burkholderiales bacterium | reverse complement strand
TTCCGGGCCGGTACGCTGACGGCGATCGTCGGCCCGAATGGGGCGGGCAAGAGTTCACTGCTCGATGCGCTGGTCGGCCGCGTCGCGCCGACCACCGGGCGGATCGAGCTGGCGGTTCCGGGTCGTGGACGGGTCGCGTATCTGCCCCAGCAAAATCAGATTGATCGCAGCTTTCCGCTGCGCGTCTCGGACGTCGTGATGCTCGGCGCCTGGCCGTCGCTTGGCTTGTTCGGGGGGGCCACGGCCGAAGTTCGCCAGCGTGCTGCCGCGGCCTTGCAACAGGTTGGCCTCAGCGGGCTGGAGCAACGCCTGGTTGGCGAGTTGTCGGTCGGCCAGTTCCAGCGTGTGCTGTTTGCCCGCGTGCTGCTGCAGGACGCCCCGTTGATCCTGCTCGATGAGCCCTTCAACGCAATCGACACCCGAACCACCGCAGACCTGCTGGACCTGGTGCACCGCTGGCATGACGAAGGCCGCACGGTGCTGGCCGTGCTGCACGACCTCGACCAGGTTCGGCTACATTTCCCACATACCTTGTTGTTGGCTCGCGAAGCGATCGCTTTCGGCCCCAGCCGTGAGGTGCTGTCGGAAAACAACCTCCTGCGGGCACGCGAAATGGCCGAGCGCTGGGACGATGCCGCCGCCTGGTGCCATCGTGATGCAAGCGGCGATCCGGCGACGGATCTGGCGCAAGTCGTCGGGATCGGGCAGCACGCCCATCCGCACAGCCATACACACGATCAAGGCAGTGCGGCGCATGCGCACCGCCACGAGGTGGATGGTCACCGCATCCGATGACGCTTACCACGCTGCTGATCCAGCCGTTCGTCGAATTCGGCTTCATGCGTCGCGCGCTGGTCGCAACGCTGGCGCTCGCCCTGAGTTGCGGGCCGGTCGGCACCTTGCTGGTGTTGCGACGCATGAGCCTGGTCGGCGATGCGATTGCACATGCGCTGCTGCCGGGTGCCGCGCTGGGCTTCCTGGCCTTCGGCTATTCGCTCTGGGCGATGAGCATCGGCGGGTTCGTTGCAGCCATGCTGGTGGCGGGGCTGGCCGGCTTGGTCGCGCGCCTGACGCCGCAACGCGAAGACGCCAGCTTTGCCGCCTTCTATCTGATGGCACTCGCTGCCGGCGTGATGATCATCTCGACTCGAGGCAGCAGCGTCGATCTGATGCATGTCCTGTTTGGCAGCGTGCTCGCAGTCGACGACGAATCGCTGCTGCTGATCGCGGGGATCAGCAGCCTCAGCTTGCTGGTGCTGGCGATGATCTACCGGCCGCTGGTCGTCGAGTGCTTCGATCCCGGTTTTCTGCGCTCTCTCGGCCGCGCCGGTGGTTGGGTGCACGGTCTGTTCCTGATCCTGCTGGTGCTCAATCTGGTCAGCGGCTTCCAGGCCCTGGGGACCTTGATGGCAGTCGGGCTGATGATGTTGCCCGCTACCGCGGCCCGATTCTGGGCCACCGAGGTCTGGAGCCTGGCGGCGGTGGCCATTCTGATTGCCGTGGTCAGTGCCTGGGGCGGGTTGTTGCTGTCGTATCACGCGCAATGGCCTTCCGGGCCGGCGATCGTGCTGCTGGCGGGCGGCATCTACCTGCTGTCCTTGCTGATCGGCCGACGCGACAGCCTGCTGGCGCGCATCCGCGGCCGGCGCGCCCACCGCGAGCTGTGATGGCCGTGCCGCGTGCTGTCGTCAGCTTGCTCCGATGGGGAGCCGTCGTGCTGCTCGCTGCCAGGCTGGGTACGGCCCTTGCTGCCGAAGCGCCGGCTCTGCGCGTGGTCGCGAGTTTTTCGATTCTGGCCGACCTGACACGCGAAGTCGGCGGATCCGATGTCGAGGTGCGCAGCCTCGTGCCGGCTGGCGCGGACGCCCACCTCTTTACACCCACACCTGCCGATGCACGAGCGGTTGCTGACGCGCAGCTGGTGATCGTCAATGGTCTGCGCTACGAAGGCTGGATGACCCGCCTGGTCAAGGCTGCAGGCTACCAACGGGAAGTGGTGGTCGCCAGTGCCGGCATCAAGGCGCGTCGGACCGACGGCGGTGCCGACCCCCACGCCTGGCAGGACCTGTCGAATGTACAGATCTACGTCGAGAATATCCGGGCCGCGCTGGCCAGCCGTGTGCCGGCGAAGGCCGCCGCATTCAATACCCGCGCCGCAGCTTACAAGGCACGGCTGGCGGCACTCGACGACGAAACCCGCACGCGCATCGCCAGAATACCGAAGGAGCGCAGGCGGGTCGTCACCGGACACGATGCCTTCGGCTATTTCGCCGATTCCTACGGCATTGAGTTCATTGCCCCGCGTGGTTGGTCAACCGAAAGCGAACCATCAGCGCAAACCGTGGCGGTGATCGTTCGCCAGTTGCGAAATCAACGTGCCGGCGCATTGCTGCTCGAAAGCCGCGGCGATCCGAGAATGCTCGAACGAATTGCGTCGGAGGCCGGCGTCAAGGTCGTGAGTGAACGCTTGTACGCCGATGCCTTGTCCCCCCCAGGCGGCGAGGCTGACACCTTCCTGAGGCTGTTCCAGCACAACGTTCAGACGCTATGTGATGCCCTGTCCAACGGCTCAGCGCCAGCCCGTTGACGCGCGGCCCCGAGGGACAATCGACTCCATGTTCAGCCCTTCCCAGCACGATGTTCGGACGTTTTTCTGCGAAAGCTGGCGCAAGCAAACCAAGGGCGAGGTGTTGACGCCGCTGGAGGCCTTGGCCGCCGACTGGATCGGCGAACATCCCGAATACCATGCCGACCTTGCCGATCTGGAGGCGGCGTTGGCGGCAGTGTTCGAGGTCGAAGGCCGGCGAACCAATCCATTCCTGCACTTGTCGATGCACTTGAGCATCACCGAGCAAGTCGCAATTGATCAGCCGCGTGGCATCAAACAAGCCTACGACCTGCTTTGCGCGCGCCGCGGCTCCGCCCACGAGGCCCAGCACGAGGTAATGGAATGCCTGGGCGAAATGGTCTGGGAATCCCAGCGCAGCGGACAGCCGCCCGATGGCGAGCGTTATATCGCCTGCGTTCGAAGCCGGGCGACCCGCAGGGCCTGAAGTCGGGCTTCGGCGGATGCGCCCCGACACTCGACCGATTGCAGCCGATCGGCCACAATGAAAGTTCAATCAGCACTGGAGACTTGTGATGGCTGCATGGGCATATGAATGCCAACCCGCCGACCGATCTCTCGACCCCCTTCTCGTCGCCTGCCTGACGGTTGACGCCATGCCACCCGACACGCGCATCGTTCGGGTCAAGGTCGGCAAGGATTGGCAATGTGCCGTCGTCGACAAGACCAGAAGGATCGAATCGGCCGGCATGCTGCTTCGCCAAGTCGTGGCTTCGGACGAAGTGGACTGCCCGGATTGCAAGGTGCAGCCAGACACGATTCCCGAGCCTGAAACCGTATCGAGCAAGCCGAGCAGTCCGTCCGGTCGGCAGGTGCAGGCTGCGGCGATTTCGATGCTCGGGCATCGTTTCGTCGTCGTGTTGGTCGGCATGGATCTGGTGCGCAGCACCGGCGAGGCCAACATGGCGATTGCCGACTTGCGGCCTCGCTTCGACGGTGTCGATGTCTTGCTGATGGGCCAGCTCGAAGACGGGACACCCGTCTACCATGGCGAGCCTGAGCTGGTTGCACTGCTGGCCGAGACACCGATCGACCGGATGCCCTGGAAGGCCTATCCGATCGGCTGATGGCGGTTCAACGAGACGCGCGATCAAGCAATGCGCTGGCGCAGCTTGAGTGCGCAGCCACGATTCATCGCGCTCGAAAATGGTCGCGCGCCGACTGGCTTCGTCGAGTGCGGCAACAACATTTGCGAGTAACGGTGGTTTTGCGGTCGCCCATTCGAGCAAGCGCAATTGATAAGTCGCAACGTCGCAACAGTCGACGCCCGCAGGTTTCGATGCTTGGGCGACAAGCGCAAGTCAGGCATAACGGACTGGACAACGACCAGCAAGCCATGCCGTGATTGGCAGAACCGGCCAGCCAGGCTTGTACCTGCTGACCGATCCACCATTTCAAGCCGCTCAAAGCCGCTCAAAGCCGCTCAGAATGCGTAGGCGAACTCTCCCTCTGCAGCAGTCACGTTGACCTTCTCGATCGGCGTGCCATCCATCATCCGGGTCAGGAACTCGCGCGAAATCTCCGGCAGCATGGTGTTGGTCAGGATGGCATCGATCATGCGGCCGCCCGATTCGCTTTCGGTACAGCGCGAAACCACCAGCTTGACCACGTCGTCGCTGTAGCTGAACGGGATCTTGTAACGCGCTTCCACCCGCTTCTTGACCCGGTTCAGCTGCAGCACGACGATCTTCCCGAGCATCTCGTCCGACAGCGGGTAGTACGGGATCGCAACCAGGCGTCCGAGCAGTGCCGGTGGAAAGATCTTCAGCAAGGGCTCGCGCAGGGCCTTGGCCATTCCCTCGGGATCGGGCATCAGATCAGGATCCTTGCACAGGCTGGCGATCAACTCGGTACCGGCGTTGGTCGTCAGCAGGATCAGGGTGTTCTTGAAGTCGATCGACCGGCCTTCGCCATCTTCCATGAAGCCTTTGTCGAACACCTGGAAGAACAGCTCGTGAACATCCGGATGGGCCTTCTCGACCTCGTCCAGCAAAACGACCGAATAAGGCTTGCGCCGCACCGCCTCGGTCAGCACACCACCTTCGCCATAACCGACATAGCCCGGTGGCGCCCCCTTCAATGACGAGACAGTATGGGCTTCCTGGTACTCGCTCATGTTGATGACGATCAGGTTCTGCTCGCCACCGTAAAGCGCTTCTGCCAGCGCAATCGCCGTTTCCGTCTTGCCGACACCCGAGGTACCGGCCAGCATGAAGACACCGATCGGCTTTTGCGGGTTGTCCAGTCCAGCGCGCGAGGTCTGGATTCGCTTGGCAATCATCTCCATCGCGTGATCCTGGCCGATCACGCGTTTGCCGAGCAACTCGGGCAATTTCAGAACGGTGTCGATCTCGTTGCGCGCCATCCGACCGACCGGAATGCCAGTCCAGTCGCCGACGACACTGGCCACGGCCTGGTAGTCGACGGTTGGCAGGATCAACGGGGTTTCGCCCTGCAAAGCGGCGAGCTTGGTCTGCACCTCTTTCAGCTTCGCGACCGATTCGGCACGGTCAGCGTCGCTCAGATCGGCCTTCGCGGCTTCATTGGCATTGGCTTCGAGTGCACTGCCGGTTCCTTCGACCGGCATCTTGCCGTCGCGCAACTTCGCACGCAGGCTCAGCAGTTCGTCGACCAGGGTCTTTTCCTCGCCCCATCGCTTCTCGAGTCCGGCCAGGCGCTCGCGTTCGGTGACAAGCAGCGCTTCGACGTTTTCCTTGCGTTCCTTGATCTCGATGCCGATCGCACCTTCGCGGGTGATGATTCCGGCTTCGGTTTCCAATGACTCGATGCGTTTGCGGCAATCGTCAACTTCGGCCGGCGTTGCATGAAGGCTGACCGCAACCCGTGCACAGGCCGTATCGAGCAAGCTGACCGACTTGTCCGGCAATTGACGCGCCGGGATGTAGCGATGCGACAGCTTCACCGCCGCTTCGAGCGCCTCGTCGAGGATCTGCGCCTTGTGGTGCTTCTCCATCGTCGACGCGACACCGCGCATCATCAGGATCGCCTTGACCTCGTCAGGCTCGTCGACCGTCACGCTCTGGAAACGCCGGGTCAGCGCAGGATCCTTCTCGATGTGCTTCTTGTATTCGGCGAAGGTGGTGGCACCAATCGTCCGCAAGGTGCCGCGCGCCAACGCCGGTTTCAGCAGGTTCGCAGCATCGCCGGTACCGGCCGCGCCACCCGCGCCAACCAAGGTGTGGGTTTCGTCGATGAACAAAATAATCGGTTTCGGACTGGCCTGCACCTCGTCGATGACGCTGCGCAGGCGTTGCTCGAACTCGCCCTTCATGCTGGCACCGGCCTGCAGCAGACCCACATCCAGCGCCCGCAGTTCGACATCTTTCATGCTCGGCGGTACGTCACCACGCGCAATTCGCTGGGCAAAACCTTCGACCACCGCCGTTTTGCCGACGCCGGCTTCACCGATCAGGATCGGATTGTTTTGGCGCCTGCGCATCAGGATGTCGACCACTTGGCGGATCTCATCGTCACGGCCGACGATCGGATCCATCTTGCCGCTGCGCGCCTGTTCAGTCAGATCGACGGTGAATTTCTTCAGCGCCTCCTGTTTGCCCATCTGCGCCGGCGCCATCGCGCCACTGGCTTCACCTGGCACCGCCCCGCCGCCAACGTTGGAGCCGTCGCGCGGCCCCAGCGTATCTTCGGCTGAACCGCTGACGATCTTTGGCAGGTTGTCGGCCAGATCGTCGCCTTTGATCTTGCGGAATTCGCCGCTGATCGCGTACAGCGTGTTGCGCAGGTTTTGTGTCTTGACCGCGCCGAAGATCAGGTGGCCGGTGCGCACCGCGCCTTCGCCGAACATCAGCGTGCCATAGAGCCAACCCCGCTCGGTCGCATCTTCGATCAGCGGGGAAAAATCCGAAATTGCCGTCGCACCCCGCGGCAGCGCATCGAGCGCCACCGTCATATCGGCGGCCAGTTTGGACGCATCGACGCTGTAGTGCTTGAGGATGCGGTGCAGATCGGTGTCGGGCACCTGGATCAACTGGTGCAGCCAATGCACGAGTTCGACATAGGGGTTGCCTCGAAGTTTGCAAAAGACGGTTGCACCTTCGACGGCCTTGTAAGCCACCGGATTGAGCTTGCCGAACAGGGCGACACGACTGATTTCACTCACGCTGGTTCTCCTTCGATGCGGGATGTTGTAGCGGCTTCGCTCGTTTCGTCGATGCCGGTTGGTCTGGCGAGGTCGTTCCGGACTTTAAGGAAGGTTGGGGATCGGGGCAACCACCGCGCAAAGTTTTCGTTCAAAGAATTCGCAATACCAGTTCGTCCGCCGCATCCGGACCGTCGGCGGGCGGCCTGTCGCCGACCCAACTGGTCCAGCCCAACTGGCCGGACTTGCCGAGAACCATCGGAGGAACCTCGCTGCGCCGGAGCAGCAATTGCATCTCGCACGACAGTTCGTCGCCAGAATAATTGCGGACCCAGTCCTTGAGACGTTTCAGACTGTCCTGGCCCGGCAGGAATCGCTTGAACTGCTCCAGACCGAGTGGCCCGAGAACGATCCGGAAGCGGCTTTGACAATCCCAGACCTTGGCGCCGATGACCGAAGTAACGCCCAACTGGGCACCGGCTTGCCCGGCGCCCAGCCGCGTGTAGGCGTCTGGTGGCAGGCTCATCCAGTGCGGCCGCCATTGCTCGATTTTCGCGGTGACCCGGAAGAAGTTGCTGATGATGCGAGCCAAGCCGTCCGCATTGCGCACCGAGTTGGCCAACAGTCCGGTGTGCGCCCGCTTCGCGAAATCTGGAATGGCATCCCGATCCTGCAAGCTTGGCCCCCCATACCCGGCCAGGCTGGCCAGGCGATCGCCGAACGGATCTTGTCCGGGACGATCGAGGCTGACCGTCGGGGGGGCGGGCGCCCCCGCCCCCAAAAAAAATCCGAAGATGCGGGGGTGGGGGGTATGCCGGAAGCGAAGAAAACAGTTTTA
>JBBRID010000190.1:0-7619 GCA_038221635.1 Burkholderiales bacterium | reverse complement strand
AGCCATCTGGAGCACGCAAAAAAGTGCGCAGCGAGCGGATACCAACCTTGCCAGGAGCTCGAATCGCCAATCGGTGGTGCTTTCGAGATCTCTTGGTCAGTTGTTCGGCTGATCAGAGAAGCGCCAGCCCTGGCGCAAGCTGCTGGCAGTCCGGAGCTATGAGCCCCTTGTGACCAACCCACCAGTTGCTCGTTTCGACGATCAGGTAACGAATGGACCAAGTTTCGTCGTCAACGGATTGAGCCCACCAGATACTCGCGTTCGTTCTGCCGGCGTCCTCCAGCCAAGCGCTTTCGCCGGGCCATGACCCATGCTGGATCGTTCCATGCGAATCAAGTAGAGGCCTGCGCAGCCGATAACGCCTCAGGGCCTGGTTCGCTCGGCTGCCGCGGTGGTCGTGGCCGTCACATACGCCATCGAGATCCATGGATGAACAAGTGTCTTCTATCAATTGCACCACGGACGGCGAGATTGCCAAGGTCGGGATGGCACCGCCGCTGCTGCCTGCTGCCGCTTGCCGCCATCGCCATGCTCTTCGGCTCCGAAAGCCAGGCCGCCAATTGCCTGTATGTTTCTTCGTACCACAAGGGATATGAGTGGAACGACGGCATCGAGAGAGGCCTCGAGGCGGGTCTCGAAGGGCACTGCGAGCTATCCCGGTTCTACATGGACACCAATCGCCACACCGATCCCGAATTCACGAAACGCAAGGCGGTAGAGGCGCGTGACCTCATAGCCCGTTCCCGTCCCGACGTGGTGATTGCTTGCGACGATGCCGCATCGATTTATCTGGTCAAACCGTACTACAAGGACGCGCGGCTGCCGATCGTCTTCTGCGGCGTCAACTGGTCGGTCGATGCCTATGGTTACCCTTACACCAACGTCACGGGAATGATCGAGATCGCCCCGATCAAGCCGCTGATGAAAGAGGTGCGCAACCTTGTGAACAGCTCCGACTCGGGCGTCTATCTAGCCGCCGATGTGCTCACGCAACGCAAGGAGTTCGAGGAGAACCGCGAGGCCTACGCGCAGGGCGGAATCAAGATGACCTCGATGTTCGTCAAGACCATGGCCGAGTGGAGTGCCGCGTTCGCGGCCGCCCAGAAGGCCGACTTCGTCGTCCTCGGAACCAACGCCGGCATCATCGATTGGGACACCGCGACGGCGCACCGGACCGTCTTGGCCAGCACACGCAAGCTGACCGTCACCAACTATGACTGGATGGCACCCTTCGCCGTGCTGGCGATGACCAAGGTTGCCGAGGAGCAAGGCGAGTGGTCGGCGCACCTGGCGCGAACCATTCTCGGCGGCGCCAGGCCGGACAGCCTGCCGATCGTCGTCAATCGGCGCTGGCAGACCTACGTCAATCCGACGCTGGCGAACCAGGCCGGCATCCAGCTGCCTCCCCGTCTGGTCCACCGTGCACTGAAGGCCGACCGCCAATGAGGCGGCGCTGGCGCGTCAAATCGCCGGCACCGCTGGTCGTCCTGGCGCTCGCGCTGGGCCTGGGCATCATGGCCGGGCTGCTGAGCCTGGCCGTCAAGGGTCTGATCCAGGACGAAGAAGCCGCGTTCGGCGTTGAAATCGGCGCCGTAAAGGACAGCCTGGTGCAGCGGCTTACCTCGGTGGACGAGATGCTGCACGGCATGCGATTGTTGATCGACGCCTCCAAGTCCATCGACGCCGACGCCTTCCAGATCGTCGGCAACGACGCACTGCTGAGCAACCCGCTGGCGAAGGCAGTGATGTATCTGCCGCGCATCGCCAGCGACGAGCGCGAGGCTTTCGAGCGCTCGAAACGCGAAGAAGGTTATCCATCGTTTCGCATCAACAACCTGCGCAGCGGCGAGTACATCCCGGTCGACCGCCATGAGCAGCACTTTCCGATCACCTTTTTCGAACCCTTCACGCCCTTGACCTCCAGGCAGCTCGGACTCGACCTGCTCAGCGAGCCTGATACCCGGGCCTTCGTTCAACGGGCGATCGACAGCGCCGTCGCGACGGCGGCGATCGACGCCCGGGCGATCAGCGCCGGCGAATATCTCGTCTTCAAGGCGGTCTACGCGGACAAGCCCAGGCCAGGCTCGGACGCCGTCACCGAGCGCAGGCAGTTGGTAAGCGCCGTTGTCGCCGTCAAGGTCGACGCGCGCCGGCTGCTCCAGGTGGCGCGTCCGATCAACCCGCGGATGTCGATGACGGTATGCGCTCGCTCGGTGCTGGAACCGGGCCGGTGTATCGCGCTGGCGCAGCATGCTTCGACCGAAGCTGAAGCGAACGGGCACTGGATGTTCGCCAAACTGACACGCGATCGCGAAGTCACGATCGGTGGCCAGCGATTCGACATTCGCTTCCATCAGGAGCTGCACTGGCAGGAGCTCAAATTGAATTCGCTGGTTCTTGCCTTGCTGGCCGGCGGTCTGCTCACGGCTTTGCTGGTGTCCCTGGCGCGCTCGATCAAGGCGCGGGCCGAGGACCTTCAGCGCCGCAACACCGACATTCAGCAGGTCGTCAAAGAACGGACACACGAACTGGCAAATGAGAAGGAGCGCGCGCTGGTGACGCTCGAATCGATCGCCGACGGGGTCGTGACTTCAGATGCGGACGGCATCATCGATTATCTGAACCCGGTGGCCGAGCGGCTCAGCGGGTGGTCGGAGAAAGAGCTGGTCGGCCGGGCGATCGCCGATCTGTTCAAGGTGCTCGACGAGGCGACCCGTCAGGAGATCGAGAACCCTGCGCTCGGCAGCCTGCGCAGCGGCATCCCGGTGCTGCACCACGAGAAGTCAGTGTTCATGGACCGCCGCGGCGACATCGTCGCAATCAATGAATCAGCCGCTCCGATCCGCGATGCGCAAGGCCGGATCACCGGCCTTGTTCTGGTGTTGCACGATGTCAGCAATGCACGCCAGCTGAATCAGCAGATGTCGTTCCAGGCGACCCATGACGCATTGACGGGATTGCCCAATCGGATCCGGCTGATCGAGCACCTGCAGGCCTCGCTGCGGGCGGCAGAGACCGACGCCAGTTCACTGGCTGTCATGTTTCTCGATCTCGATCGGTTCAAGGTCGTCAACGACACGCTTGGCCACGATGCTGGCGACCAGTTGCTGCGCGAGGTGGCGCGCCGGTTGAAGGCATGTGTTCGCGAAGGCGACATCGTCAGCCGTCTCGGCGGCGACGAGTTCGTCGTCGTGACCCGCACGGCATCCCAGCGCGAGGTCGTCCAGCGAATGGCCGAGAGACTGTTGCAGGCATTCAACGAGCCGTTCCGACTGGATGGCTCGGAGTTCTTCACCACCACAAGCATCGGCATCACGCTGTTCCCGCAGGACGGCAAGACCTCCGAAGCGCTGATGAAGAACGCCGATGCCGCCATGTATCGGGTCAAGTCAGAAGGCAAGAACAATTTCGCTTTCTACAACGAACGCACGGACCATCGCGCGAGCGAGCGCCTGAATCTCGAGACCGAGATGCGCCGCGCGCTCGAGCGCGGCGAGATGGTCGTCCACTACCAGCCGCAGGTGCACGCAGGCACCGGCTCGATCATCGGCTTCGAAGCCCTTGTGCGTTGGCACCATCCCGTGCGGGGCCTGGTGCCGCCGATGGACTTCCTGCCGCTGGCCGAAGAAAACGGCCTCATCATCGACATCGGCGACTGGGTCATGCACGAGGCCTGCCGCCAGAACCGGGCCTGGCAGGACGCCGGCCTGCCGGCAGTGACGATGGCGGTGAACATTGCACACAAGCAGTTCATCCGGCCCTCGCTGGTCAACGACGTGCGACGCGTGCTCGACCAAACCGGCCTGGCCGCAAACCACCTCGAACTCGAGTTGACCGAGGGCATTCTTGCCGACAACGCTGCCGACGCGGCGCGTCGGCTGACCGAATTGAAGCGCATCGGCGTCAAGCTCTCGATCGACGATTTCGGGACCGGTTATTCATCGCTCTTTTACCTGAAGAACTTTCCGCTGGACGGCCTCAAGATCGACCGCTGCTTCGTCAAGGACCTGGAATCCGACCCACGCGACGCGGAGATCAGCGCCGCCATCATTGCCATGTCGCACAGTCTCAAACTGAGCGTTCTGGCCGAAGGCGTGGAGACGCCAGGGCAGCTGGAATTTTTGCGCCGAGCCGGTTGTGATTCGATCCAGGGTTTTCTTTTCAGTCGCCCACTTCCGGCTGACGAAGCAGAAGCCTTTCTGCGCGGCTCCCCGGCTATCGGCGGGCCCCGGGTGACCACTTCACCAGCGACCTTCGGCTGGTCCTCGACAAACACCGGCGGGCTGCCGCACTGAAGGTCGCTTTTCGACAAGGCAAGATGGCAGGCTCACGAACTTTCACTCGCTGGAAGGCTTGCCGACTTTCCTTGGTTCGATTTGATCGGCGGCACAGATCTGCAATATGCATCCCCTGAGCCAGCGATGCGCGGCATCCGCGTCCATTCGCGGATGCCACATCATCGAGACGTTGATTTCAGGTAATGACATCGGCAGGGGAAAGCTGAACATTCCCGCGCGCAGGTTGCCGGTGTGCCGCTCCGGTACCGTTGCAACCAAGTCGGAAGTGCGCGCAAAGCTCAGGGCATCGGAGAAGCCGCTGACGCAGGTGACGATTTCCCGTGTCAGTCCGAGTGGCGCCAGGGCTTCATCCATCAAACCTTTGTCCAGCCCACGTCGCGAGACGAGCACGTGCTTGCCGGCGGCATAACGTGCAGCCGTGACCGCACCCTGGCTCAGCGCGTGACTCGAACGCACGACGCCGATGAAGCGATCCCGGAACAACGCGCGCAGCCGGACCTCCGGACCCGTCGTGGTGGCGACGATGCCTGTTTCCAGATCGACGGCACCAATACGCAGCGGCGTGTTGTCCTTGTCGAGCTTCTGAACGAATCGGAGGCGCACGCCGGGCGCTTCGGCGCGAACGCGGTTGACGAGCTGAGCCCCGAAGTTCTCCGTGAATCCATCGCTGACCCGCAATGTGAAGGTGCGGTCGAGCTGATTCAGGTCGAGCCGGTCGGCCGGGCGAAGAACGGCTTGGGCATCCTGCACAAGCTGTCCGACCCGCTGGCGAAGTTCGATCGCCCGCGGTGTCGGAACCAGGCCACGTCCGGCACGGACGAGCAGGGGATCGCCTGTCGTCTCGCGCAACCTGGCCAGTGCCCGACTCATCGCCGAGGGACTCAGCCGCAACCGGCGCGCAGCGCGCGCAACGCTGCCTTCTGCCAGCAACACGTCCAGCGTGACGAGCAGGTTGAGATCTGGCATGGACATGCCCGAACGATATCCCGATCTGCATGTGACATGGCGCCGGATGCATGAATAAAGTGCAACTGGTGCTTCTTCCGCAATTGCAGGTCCGTCCATACGATTCAGGCATCACATTCGCAGGCCCTCCACACGCTTGTGCCGACGCGCAGCCGTGCGGTCCAAGAGCCCTTTTGAAGGACACCACCATGACCACAGTCACCATTCCCACTCGCAAGCAGCCGGTAGCCTGGATCCTGGCCAGCCTGTCGCTGTCGATGCTGCTGTCGTCGCTTGGCACCAGCATCGCCAATGTGGGACTACCCACACTCGCGCAGGCCTTCAACGCCTCGTTCGCGCAGGTGCAGTGGATCGTGCTCGCCTATCTGCTCAGCATCACCGCGCTGGTCGTCAGCGTGGGACGGCTAGCAGACCTGATCGGTCACCGACGATTGCTGCTTGCCGGCATCCTGCAGTTCACGGTGGCCTCGGCCTTGTGCGGCGTCGCGCCGACTCTCGGGATGTTGATCGCGGCCCGAGCGGCACAGGGCATCGGCGCTGCCGTGATGATGGCTCTGACGATGGCGTTCGTCCGAGAGACGGTGCCCAAGGCCCGGACCGGAAGCGCCATGGGACTGCTCGGCACGATGTCCGCCGTCGGAACTGCGCTTGGCCCGTCGCTCGGTGGCGCGCTGATCGTTGATTTCGGCTGGCAGGCGCTGTTCTTCGCGACCGTCCCCCCTGGAATGCTGACGCTTGTTCTGGCAAATCGCTTTCTCCCTGTCGATCGCCGCCCCGCGAATACCGGCCAAGTTCGCTTCGACCACCTGGGGACCTTGGTGCTGGCCGCGACATTGCTCGCCTACGCCTTTGCCATGACAGCAGGACGCGGCCACTTCGGCGTGCTCAACATGGCCTTGTTGCTGGGCGCGATTGGTGGCGTTGGCGTGTTCATCCTTGTCGAGGCGCGAGCAACTTCACCGCTGATCCGGCCGACGATTTTTCGGGATCCGGCACTGCGCGCGGGCTTTACGATGAGTGCCTTGGTAACGACGGTGATGATGGCGACCCTGGTGGTCGGCCCGTTCTATCTGTCCGGCGCTTTCGCGCTCGACGCAGCCGGAGTCGGACTGGTCATGTCGTGTGGTCCGATCGCCGCGGCCCTGGTGGGCATACCGGCGGGCCGCCTCGTCGACCGGTTCGGCCCACATCGAGCGATTTTTGCCGGCCTTGCCAGCATGGCGGCCGGCGCATCAGTGTTGCCCTTGATGCCGCCGAGTATGGGCTTGGCAGGCTACATCGCTCCGCTCGTCGTCATCACCGCCGGTTATGCGTTTTTCCAGGCGGCCAACAATACCGCGGTCATGGCCGACATCGGACCTGACCAGCGAGGCGTGATCTCAGGCCTGCTGACCCTCTCGCGCAATCTCGGGCTCATCACCGGCGCCTCCGCGATGGGTACTGTGTTCGCATTCGGCGCGGCGACGAGCGATGTCGCGATGGCCTCACCCGAGGCCGTTTCGGCCGGCATGCGTTTCACGTTCACCGTTGCCGCAGGCCTGATCTTCACGGCACTCGCCATCGGGCTCGCGACATCGTCTCGCTCGCCCGGCAGGCTGGCTCAGGGCAAAACATGAGTCTTGCGAGCGTCTACCCCGTCTGCAACGCCGCCCCCAGCACTCCGGCGATGCAGATCGCCTCATCTTCGTCGCCAGTGCCGCCGCTCGCACCGGCTGCACCGATCACGTGGCCGTCGGCGTCCTTGATCAGTACCGCGCCGGTCTGCGGAATGAACTTGCCGTTGCCCGTTGACGCGAGTGCGCCGAAAAATGCCGGCAGATCTTTCGCTCGCTGCGTCAGCACGCGCGAAGCGGCGCCCATCGCGATCGACGCCCATGCCTTGCCGGTCGCGATATCGACACGGAACATGCTCGCGCCGTCCTGGCGTTGCGCCGACTTGAGATTGCCTGCATCGTCGAGCACGACGACCGCCATCGGCTTGTAACCGGCGTCGTTCGAATGCCGCAATGCAGCGGCGATGATCTGGTTGCTTTGATCGAGTGTCAGTGGCATCGCTTGCATCCGTTCGGTTTCAGAACGGATAGTGTCGTTGATCGGTCTGCACGCTGATCCGCGCATGCCGCGCGGTGACCAGGCCACTCACAAATCGCAGCTTACTCGACAGCGGGCAGGCGGTGCAGCCGTAGCTCAGCCGCTCGCTCCGGCAGCGCACCGATCTCCTTCGTGATCATCGACCAGCGTGCATGTTCAATGCGCAGGAACGCGCCGGGCTGGTCCGCGCTCTGGCTTGCGTCGACGATCGGACCGATCGCCGCGATGCGTTCGGCAACTTCGCGATCGGCCAGGACCGTGCAT
>JBBRID010000189.1:0-7621 GCA_038221635.1 Burkholderiales bacterium | reverse complement strand
CGCGCTGCAGGCTTTCTCGGGAATGATGATGGGCTTTGTCGTGCCGCTGACCTTGATGACGCTGGTGGTGGCAGTGATCCGCCGTCCTGCCGCAGCCAGCCAAACGTGAGCCTGCGTTGATGAACTGCTTGCCGAAACCGGTCGAACCGCGAAAGTTGACAGACAGCACGGCGTAGCCACGGTTGGCCAGCCACTGGTGATACGAGTGGTAGCCGAGTGGGCAGCGCCTTGGCTGGGCGGTCGCACAGCCAGACGCTCGGGGGCGAGGTGACGCGGTCGACTGCGACCAGCCACTTGACGTCGGCCTCGGTGCGCGACGTCATCCGGCCGGTCGACACGTCCTGCGCCATCAGCCCGGCGGTGTTGCGACCGTAGCGTCGGTCCAGTACAGCGTCTGGCCGTCGGCACTGAAACCTTCGGGTGAAATGGTCTGCGAATCGGCGAACGGCACCGACAGCAGCGGCGTGGACTCGACCGTGTGGTCGGCGATGTCGAGTCGGGCGACCAGAATGCGCTACGGATCGGCCGTGTCTTCTCGGCCGTCAGCGCACGGGCATCGTCGGGCTTGTCGAGGGGGGCGATCCAGACATTCAGCACGCCGTCGCGCGGCGCGATGAAGGACAACCAGCGCCCGTCGGGACTGATGCGTCCGCCCGCCCGCGTCGGGTTGCCGAAGAACTTCGTCCGCTCGATCAGCGGAACGCCTGCCGTGCCAGAGGTATTCGCGCCCGGGCCAGCGCAGGCGGTCAGCAGCACGCCGGCAGCAACGGCAAGCAGGGCGCCGAAACGTGAGGACACGGAGGGCTCCGGCAAGCGGTGAACGTGGCTTCGTGCAAGGGACGCACGCTGTCGGGGTCAACACCCGGCTGGAGCCGGTGCAGCAACACGGAATGTACGAGATGTGGCTGAAGCGGATCTCGATGGGCTCAGGCTGCCCAAGCCAGTTACTAGGGTTTTCCCTTAGAATCACTCATCCCACGCAACGCGTCGGAGACAAGCTCCACGAACGGGCCGTCGAGGGAGACCATGGACACACGACCGATGAATTTCCGCACGCTCGACCTGAACCTGCTTCGGGTCTTCGATGCGGTGATGCTCGAGCGCAACGTGACCCGCGCGGCGCGGCGCCTGTCGATGACGCAGCCAGCGGTCAGCAACGCATGGCGCCGCTTGCGCCAGGCCACGCGTGAAGAGTTGTTTATTTCAGCCTCGACCGGGGTGTCTCCAACGGCGCATGCCATGGCCTTGTGGCCGGTGGTGCGGGAATCGCTGAACAGGCTGCAGCAGGCCTTCGAACCGCAAGGTTTCGACGCCGAAACCGAGGATCGCCAATTCATCATCGCAATGGCCGACGCCACGGCCGCGCTGTTCGTGCCGGTGTTGCTGGACGCGCTGCGCCGGCATCGGTCGCAGGTGCGATTGAAAGTGGTCGGCCTGACATCGCGCGACCCGAGGGACCTGCTCGAACAGGGCGAGATCGACGTTGCAGTCGGCTTCTTCCCGGAGGTGGCCGCCAAGCTGCATGCCGAGGCCGATACCGGCCTGACCTGCCTCGAGTGTCTGTACACGTGTAGCTACCAATGCGTGATGCGCCGCGACCATCCGCTTGCCAAGAAGGGGGCGTTGACGCTGGACGCCTACTGCGCGGCCGACCACCTGCGGGTGAATTTCGCCGGGCGCCCGCACGGCTTCGTCGACGAAGAACTGGCCCGCCAGGGCCGCAGCAGGCGCGTCACGATGACGGTCGACCAGTTTGGTACGGCCGGCGCGGCCGTGCTGACGTCCGACTTGTTGACGGTGCTGCCGCGCAGTTATGTACCTGCTACCGGACTGTCGACGCGTTTGGCATGCCTGCCGCTGCCAATCGAATTGCCGGCGATCGAGATTGGCATGCTCTGGCATCGGCGCTACGAGCAAGACACCGCCCAGCGCTGGCTGCGCGAATTGGTCCACAGCGCCGGCGCCGACGTTGCACAGCAGCTGCGTGCGAGGGAAGAAACCGCTGGCAGCAGACCAATGACGCGGACCCGGCCTCGGCCGGAGATCGAGCATTCACCGACGTGATGACCCCATGTCGGTTCGCAATTTCCAATGATTAAGGGAAAACCCTAGCATCTGGATCAACGGGGTCATCGGGATCCCGTCCAGACGAGGGCCCTACCATGATCTACACCCACACCGAAACGCTCGGCTCGCAGACCCGCACCGCTTCGCCGCGTGGCGCCTTCTCGACTTTCGGCCGCGTCACCTCGACGCTCAGCCGCGCCGGGGTCGCCATCTGGCATACGTTGGAAGACGTCGGCCAAGCCCGTGCCAACCGCGAGTTGCGCCTGTTGGCGGACCGCTGCGCCATCACCGATCCGGAACTGGCTCATCAGCTGCGCCAAGCCAGCAAATTCGACGCCACTTCTCGCGGCGCAACCGCGGACAAATCGTGAGTGCGGCGTCTGCCGTTGCCGATCGCGAACAACCCCAGCCATCCATTGAGGAGCAGCCATGACCACCGAGATACAAAGATTCACCCCGCTCAACCCCTTGGATAGGGTTGGCCCACCGACGCTCGCGAACCGAATTCGAACCACCGCCCATGCCGTATTTCGCGAAGTGACTGAAGCCATCAAGGCGGCTTTGGACCTGCGCAATGAGTTGCGGCGCATGGCCGACGAATTCGAAAGCACGCGCCCTGAACAAGCTGCGCGCTTGCGCAAGCTGGCGAACTCCAACTGGGGCGATTGACGCGAACGGCGGCTTCATGCGCGCCATCGAGCCCCGGTGGCCGGCGATTTCCCATCACGGCCTTGCTTTTGTCGAGGCCTGCTCAACCCTGACGGGCTCGGCCCAGAACAGCCACAGCTGGCTGGTGGCCCAGCCGCCGACGTACACCGCCACGCCAGTGCTGCGCGCCGGGTTGACCGAGCAGCCTGATTTCGTGACGCTTCCAGGTCGATACCAAATTACCTCGCGATTTGACGACGACATGGGTGTCGTTGAATCGAGTCAGCAGGTCTACCGAAGCCTTACGAGAACGCTCTTTTCGTTATCGAGGCATTGAAAGACCGCGAACAAGGCCGTCATCATTGAAGTTGTAGGACGCAACGGACGGGCGAACGCGCGGTTCACTTCTTCCGAGCCAGCGAGGCACCCCGCACGATGGCTTGGCGCTGTGACATACAGACGCAGTCGGCGCCAGGCAAGGCAACTTAACTCACAGGAACAATCGTGAACCGCAAAATCAAGCACTTCGCCCTGAGTCGCCTGACCCTGGGTGCCTTGGCCATGGCCATGCTGCTTCCCGCGGCTCACGCTCAGACCAAGGAATCGACACCAGCCATGCAAGGCGGAATGGCCGCATCGTCGCCGATCGCCAGCGGCGGCACGGACATGAAGGCCATGATGAAAGACATGAGCGACAAGATGTCCTCAATGCCGATGTCGGGCGATGCGGACATTGATTTCGCAATGATGATGCGCATCCACCATCAAGGCGCCATCGACATGGCCAATGCCGAGCTGAGCAGCGGCAAGGATGCAAAAATGAAGAAGATGGCCAAAGCCATCATCGCTGCACAGAAAAAGGAGATCGCGCAGTTCGATGCCTACCTGACCAGGCACGGCCATCGAGTCGACAAGATGAATAAGTAGCCTGAGTGACCTGTCATCCGCGTTTGTTGTCCAGCTGCGATGGGGATGGCTGCCGAGGTGTGAGCACGGATTTTCGCTAGCAAGCTGTGATCCCCACGTCGCAAACGGCAGGCCAATCAGCCGCTTGCAAGCCGTCGCGCGCTACCGCATCATTGCCGCCGCTGCCTTGATCGCCTCGCGGATGCGGCCGTAGGTGCCGCAGCGACAGACGTTTTCGATCGCGTCGATGTCGGCTTCGGTCGGGGTGTTGGTGCGTTTCAGCAGCGCCGCGGCGGCCATGATCTGGCCGGGCTGGCAGAAGCCGCATTGCGCCACGTCGCGGTCGAGCCAGGCCTGCTGCACCGGGTGCAGGGTGTTGCCGGTGGCGAGACCCTCGATGGTGATCACCTGGCGGCCCTTCACGTCGCCGACCCGGGTCGAGCAGGTCGTCACCGCCTTGCCGTCGACGTGGCAGGTGCAAGCCTTGCACACGTTGATGCCGCAGCCGTATTTGGGGCCGTTGATGCCGAGTTTGTCGCGCAGGACCCAGAGCAGGGCCATGTCGTCGGGCGCTTCGACGTTGACGAGCTGACCGTTGACAGTGAATGTTTGGGTGGGCATGGTCGGTACTCCTCAGGCCTTCAGCGGCACGACGACGGGATCCGGGAACTTGCCCGGCGGGATGATCGGAAAATCGATCGGAAAATGCAGCGGGAAGCTGCGCGGCTTGCGGCCCGTGGCCCGTGCCCAGGCGTTCGCGATCGCGCCGCTGGAGGCCGACAGGCCGACCTCACCGAGGCCCCCGATGGCCTCGCCGTTGGCCGGCATGACGATCGTCGTCACATCCTTGGGGTAGTTCTTCATCCGCCCGAAGTGGTATTGAGAATAGCTGCCCTCCAGCGGTAGGCCGTCGCGAACGTGCAGGCCGGAGGTGAGCACCAGCGAGATCGACTCCGCCAGTGCGCCTTCGACCTGGGCCTTGATTCCCGAGGGGTTAATCGGTTTACCGACGTCGATTGCGATCACCGCCTTGGTCACCCGAACGTCGGTCAACACCCGTGCGTCGACCTCGACCAGGCAGGCGGTGAAGGACTTCGATTCCTGGTGTGCGGCGATGCCCTGCGCGAAGCCGGGGGGCATCGCCTTGCCCCACTGGCCGGCTGCCGCCACCGCACGCAGCACGGCCTTCGCGCGCTCGAGCCGCAGGTACTCGAGGCGGAAGGCCAGCGGGTCCTTGCGAAGCCTGCGGGCGATCTCGTCGACCATGATCTCCTCGACGCTGCGCGCCGGCTGGATGTGCACCGAGCGGTACGACACGGTGTTCATGTCGATCGCCACCGGCGTCAACAGCTTGGTGCCGATACCGAAGTTGTAAGGCGACGCGACCATGGTCTTGAAGAAGACCTCCTCGTAGGCCACATTGCCGATCGACTGCTGCACGCTGGCCGGCGCGGTGCCGGCCGCCGCGGTGAACAACTCGCCGTAGCCGTGGCGCGCATCGAGCCGTACCGCGGCCACACGTTGCTCGAAGGCCACCACCTGGCCGAGCAGCAGCGTGGCCCGCAGCTTGTGGTACTGCGGCGGCCGCAGCCGCGAGTGGCGCATGTCATTGGCGCGGTGGTACATCAGCTTGCAGACCCGGCCGGTGGCCTTGGAGACCTGTGCAGCGACCTGCACCGGGTCCCAGAACAGCCGTCGGCCGAAGGAGCCGCCCGACGGGATCACGTGGACCTTCACCTTGTTCACCGGCAGGCCAAGGTCGGCAGCGATCGATTGCTGCGTGATGATCGGCGTCTGCAGGCCGGCCCAGATCTCCGCGCCGCCCGGCCGCACATCGGCAATGGCGCAATCGACCTCCAGCGGCGCGTGCGAGGCCGGGGCGAACTCGAACTCACCCTCCACCGTCAGTGCACCGAGCGGCGGCAGCGCCAGCGGCAGGATGGCTTTCTTCAGCGTGGCCATGATGGTGTCGTTCGACTGGCCCTTCAGCGGTCCGTCGCCCCAGCTCACGTCGAGCGCGTTGCAGGCGGTCCAGGCCTGACCGAAGGTCTCGGCCATAACCGCGACGCCCGGTGGGTTGGGCACGATGCTGCCGCCGGCCGGGATCACGACGACCGCGATCACGCCGGGCATCGCGGCCACGGCCGACTGGTTGTTGACCCGCACGACCGTGCCACGGATCTGCGTGGGCATGCGCAGCATCGTCGGCATCGCGTTCGGCACAGTCTGGTCCATCGTGAACTTCTTGCGGCCGGTCACGATGGCCAGCGCATCCAGCCGGGTCGCCGCCTTGCCGATCACCTTGTGCTGCGCGGTGGGCTTGGGCAACACGTTGGTGGGCAACGGGAGCAGCGTGGCCGCCGCCGTGAGCGAGCCGTAGGTCGCCGTCCGGCCGTCGGGGGATATCACGACGCCGGCCTGCACCGACAGTGACGAGGCCGCCACGCCCCATTGCTGCGCCGCCGCGAGCAGCAGGCGCGCGCGCGCCGCGGCCGCCATCAGCGGCAGCCCGGCATCGAAACAACGCACCGCTGCCGAGCCGCCGGTGATCTGGTTGAAGAGCAGCTCGGGCCGGGCGTCCGACGAGGTGACGTCGACCATGCTCAGCGGCACGTCGAACTCCTCGGCGACCATCATGCCGCAGGCCGTGGCGAGCCCCTGGCCGGACTCGAGCCGAGGCAAGTCCAGCGTGATCCGCCCATCCGTGCCGACGGAGAGTTTGACCAGCGGCATCGTCGGCAGCGCGGTCTGCACCAGCGAATCGCCGATGTCGTAGTAGTCCACCGTGTCCGGCGGCGTCAGCGGCAAGGGCAGCGCGAGTGCGGTCGACGGCGTCGCGAGGTTCACGCCGAAGCCCGCGGCCACCGTCATTACCGGGGCAGACACCGCATAAGCCAGCAGACTGCGCCGACTGATCGGCGGCGACCGAGGTTCGTCGGCTGGCACACCTTCTTGCTGCGTCGCGAGATCCACTTCCATCGTCGTCTGATCGGTCATCGCTGTCTCCTTGTGTGGTGAGGCGAAGCGATGGTGACGAATTCCGCGTGTGGGTGTTGTCGTCGGAACGACATCTCTGACGTGTGTTTCCACATGCATCCGGATGGCCTTCTGTTGCGTACAGCACTGGCAAGACCAACAAGGAGGGCTCTGCGATGCGGACCCTGGAGACCATGCTGCGCGAGAGCCTGTGGGCATCGTCCCTCACCCCCTCGGAGCTCGACAAGGTGGTGGCCGAATCGTCGGAGCGCCGGATCGCAGTCGGCGGTTACGCGGTGCGCCGCGGCGATCCCGCCAACCATTGGATCGGCGTGATCGAGGGGCTGGTGAAGATGTCGGTGTCGCAGCCCGATGGCCGCATTTCTACCTTCACCGGCGTGACGGCCGGAGGCTGGGCCGGCGAAGGCTCACTCCTGAAGCCCGGCCGCTGGGGCTACGACGGTGTGGCGGTACGGCAGACCCGGCTCGCCTGCGTGCCACGCTACACCTTCGAGCGGCTCGTCTCGAACAGCATTGCTTTCAATCGTTTCCTGTTGTCACACATCAATGCGCGGCTGAGCATGTTCATCCGCCTGGTGGAATTCGATCGGCTGTTGGGGCCGGATGCGCGCGTCGCGCGCTGCTTGGCCAGCCTGTTCGATCCCGACCTCTACCCCCACACCGATGCCTTCGTGCAGCTGAGCCAGGAAGAAATCGGCCTGCTCGCCGGTGTGTCGCGCCAGCGGGCCAATGAGGCACTGCACGCGCTGGAACGCGACGGCCTGTTGCGCGTCGAGTTCGGCGGCGTGACCGTGCTCGACGTGGACGGCATGCGTGCCTATTCCGGCACACCCAACACGCGACCCGGCAAGTCCGCATACGCCGGCCAAGCTTGTAGCGCTGCACTGGTCGGCTCGCGCAGCGTCAACGTCAACACCTCGCAGCTTGCCAACTCAGCGGCCACCAGCAAGGCCATCGCGCGCTCGGGCTGCCCCAGGCCAGCACGCTGGCGCCGCATTCGAAC
>JBBRID010000188.1:0-7636 GCA_038221635.1 Burkholderiales bacterium | reverse complement strand
CGGCCCAGCCCCCCGGCATCGACGGCTTCACCGCGCAACTCCCGCAGGCTGCCGGTGACGTCGAGTGCCGGATTGGCCAGTTGAACCGTGCCGCTGACGCCGGTCGGCGCGGCAGCCTGGATCACGTTGAAACCGAACACGTCGGCTTGCGGAACGAAGGGCATGTTGCCACCCAGAAACAGGCTGCTGCCACTGGTCAACAAGGCGCCGGCGGAGATCCGAACCCGACCACCCGCTGCGTTTGCAGCGGCGGTATTGGCCTGGACGAAACCGCTGTCGAGCAGCAAGATGCCGGCACCCAGATTGATGTCGCCGCCGTTGCCTTTCGGTCCGAAGACCGAGGTGCGGATCACGCCGTTTCGCAATGTAGCCAGGCCGCCAGTGGACACCTCGATCGATCCGCCATCGCCGGCATTCGCACTGGTCGAGACGGTGCTGCGATCGAGCAGCAGGCTGCGTGCGGCCGCGATCTCGATGTCACTGGCTGCCACATTGCCACTGGATTCGGCCGAGACCAATGCCTGATTGCGCAGCGTGATCTCCGGTGCGCTGAGCCGCAGCAGCGTCGGTTGTCGCGTGGACGGGTCGGCGACCGTGGCGTCGTTGTCGATCGTCACGAAAGCGCTGTCGTACAAGGTGATCGAACCGGTCGCCTCGATCAACACATTGCCCGACTGTCCGGCCGATGCGGCGCCGGCCCGTGCGATCACGCCGCTTTTGGACCCGCCGATGTCGACGCGGGATGCATTGATCTGGATCCTGCCCGCCGCGCCAGCACCGTCGGTAGACGACGAAAAGGAGCCCCTGCGGATCAACAGGTCGCCGCTGGTCTGCACCTCGATGCTGCCGGCAGATCCGGTGCTGCCGGTTTGCGCGAAACCGACCACGCCGCCCCCTTCGGCATCGATCAGCACGCTGGCCGCCCGAATCCGGATTTCCCCGCCTCGGCCGCTGGAAAACGTGCTGGTCGAGATCTGTGGTGCTTGATCGACCGCGCCGCCGGTGTTGAGCAATTGCAGATCGCCGCTCAGATTCAAATCGATCAGGCCGGCATTCCCCGCGCTGCCGCTTCCGGCGCCACTGCTGATGCGTGCCCCTCTGTCCATGGCCAAATCGCGCGCGCGAATGTCGATCAGCCCGGCGTTGCCCTGGCCTTGCGTATCCGAGCTGATAAAGGCACTGTTGCTCAGTTTTAGGTCGCCCGGCGTGATCACGTCGATGCGGCCAGCATCGCCGGTACTGGCCGCGGTGGTCGACGTGCTGACGAAAACCTGCCCATCCAGCGAAACACGGCCTGCCACCAAGCGCACGTTGCCTGCATCACCCGGCCCGGCCGTATTCGCGCCGATGCTTGCATCGTTGCGCAACATCAGTTCACCGTCGGCGGTGATCGTGATGCTGCCGCCCTGGCCGCTGCTCCCCAGGCCGGCAATGCTGTTGACCCGCGCACCGGTTTCGAGCAGAACCGAATTGGCACTGAGGACGACCTCGCCAGCATTGCCGGTCGTCGACGTGCTGGTGGACAAGGACGACTCGCCCCGCAGCACCAAGCGGCCCGACGCCTTCAGCGCAATCGAGCCAGCCGCACCGCTGCCATCCAGCGCGCTGCTGGAGATGCGGCTGTCGCCATCGAGACCGATATCGCGCGCACTGACCGAGATCGTCCCGGCAGACCCGCGCGCCAGGGTGCTGGTGTCGACCGCGCTGCCGTTGACCATTGTCAGATCACCACTCAACACCAGCTCGACCTTGCCCGAGGCACCACCATTCAGGTCCACCGAATTGCTATTGATCGACGCCTTGTCGAGCCGAAGATTGACCGCGCTCAGCCGCACCGGCGCTGCATCGCCGGCAGAGGCCGAGGTCGACAGCAGACTGGCGCCACTGCTCAAGCTGGCATCGCCGGTCAGCTTGACGTCGACCAGACCCGAGCGCCCGCTGCTGCCAGGTAACGCCAGACTGCCGATAAAACTGTCCGATGCCATCGTCAGCTTGCCCAGGCGCAGATCCGCAACACCTGCGTCGGCCATGGCAGATGTTCCGGATACCAAGCGGCCACGATTGGCCATCGCCAGTTCACCCGAGACATCGAGAACCAGTGCGCCAGGCGCACCACTACTCGCGGCATCGACCTGCACATAGGCTTGGGTGTCGACCCGCATGCTGGCGGCCTTCAAGCGGATGCCGCCGCCATCGCCGGTGCCCGCGGTGACGGTTGAAATGTTCGCGCCACGATCGAGCAGCAAGCCATGATCGGTGGTCACGTCGATCGCACCGCTGCGGCCGCTTGCCGTCGGCGACGAGGTGTTGTACAGGTAGGCCTGAGTATCGATCAAGGCTTCACCGGCCCGCACGCGGATGGCTCCGCCGTTGCCCGCACCGGCGGTGTCCGCGCTGAGGTTGCCACCATCGCTCATCAGCAGCACATCGCGCGCCTGCACGTCGATAACGCCGCCGTGGCCGCTATTGCCCTCTTGCACCAGGCTGTAGACGCCAGCGTCGGCGCTGATTTCGACCCGTCCGGCATTCAGGCCAATCGATCCACCATCAACATCGCCCCGCGAGCCCGAGATGATCGCGGCTGCACCGGTCACCGTGATGTTGCCGGCCAAGGCAGGCATCGCGCCTTCGAAAGCTATCTCGCCAGACTGCGATCCGACCGCGGCAAGGCGGATGTTGCCCCCCGCCGCCCCAACGACGGCGTTGTCGATCAAGATGTCGCCTGCCGTCAATCCGATCGCCTGGCCACGCGGCAGCAGCACGGCTGCACCGTCGTTCATCTCGATGTTTGCACGGCTGCTGCCGAGAAAGCCGAAGGCCTGCGGTGAGGCGCTGGAAAAACTGCTGGCCTGCTTCAGGTCGGCATTGAACCGGCCGTCTGGAAACGCCACGTAGTCGGCCGTCCCGAAATGAAACGCACCGGGCACGTCGACCGCCGCACCCGCTCCGAAGGTGACGCCGGCCGGATTAATGAAGAAAAACCCTGGCGTGCTGTCGACCGCAGTGAGTCTGAGGCGCCCATTGATCTGCGACAAGCTGCCGCCGGTAACCCGGCTGATGACGTTGGCGATGCCCGGCGTTGCAGTGCTGAACGTCGCCGATTCACCGCTGCCGATGTTGAAGGTCTGAAAGCTGTGAAACAGGTTGGCGCCGGATAGCCGGCCCAGACTTTGCGGAATCGCATAGGCCGGCCCCGTCAAACTCTGGGCAGCCAGGCCCAGGCTGCCATCGGTCGCGATCTGTGCCTTGGCGCTGCCAGCCGCCAGGCAGCACGAAGCGGCAGCCACGCAAAGAACGCGCAGACGGTGTGGTTTGATGTGACGTTCGGCGCGAGGCATGAGCGATCCAGTCAGAACCAGTTGCCGATCAGGATGAACGGTGCCCAGTAGAAGGGATGGGAGAATCCGGGTTTGCGCAGCAGTTCGATCTGCGAACGCTGCAAGGCCTGCGCCTTGCTCAAGCGGTCCTTGATCAGGCCACGGTAGAAACCTTCCATCAGGTCGACCGCCGCATCATCGGACACCGGCCACAGCGAGCCCATGACCGAGCGGGCACGGGCCTTGATCGCAGCACCCGACAGGCCGAGCGGCGAGCGCTCATCACCCTCGGCAGTTTCACAAGCCGACAAGCTCAGCAGTTCGATCGGCTTGCGCCGAAAGGCATCCGAGCGCAGCAGGGACTGCAGCCCGTCAAGAGTCAGCAAATCGTCATAGGCCAGCAGATAGGTTGCGTCGGAGCGACCGCCGAATACGCCGTGTGAAGCCAGATGGATGATGCTGTAACGCCCGGACTCGGCTTCGGCACGAAAGTTTTCGACGGTGAACGCCTCGTCGAGCAAACGGGTTCCATTCGCCACCTTGCCGATCGCGGCGACCTCCTTGCCCACACCGGGCAGCGACAAGGCTTCGCGCAGCGCCGCCCCGCGTGAGGCGGCATCGCTCGGTGCATCGGCCAATGCGGCCGCAGCCCCGCGCATCGAGCGGACCGAGACGGAGCGGCTGGCAACCACCGTCGGCGAGCCGAACTGGTTGGCGGCCTGAGGTCCGAGCAATTGCGACACCGCACCCTTGCTGAGCTTGTCGACCACTGGTCCCGGCGTCGACAAGCCGGCCAGCAACACGCCATCAATCGGCGTATCGCGCTCGGTGTTGGTCATGCTCATGCCGGTGGCCGTGGTAATCGCATACTTTTCGATCGCATAACGATTGCCATCGTGAAAGGCGCCGATGGCCACCAGTCGCAGTGAGCCATCGGGCACGATCACCAAGGTCTTCACGCCATGGGCTGCCAGCACCTGATCAACCGGACGCAGGACCCAGTCGTACATCTGGCGCGCCTGTTGCAGATAGTCGTCGCCGCCACCGCGCAGGTTGCGCGCGAAGCGGGTGGTCATCAGGCGCACCTGCTGCGCGCTGGCACCTGAACGGTGCCGGGTGATGCCTTCGCTCGTTTCAAGCAGCAGTTCCAGCCGGTCTTCGAGCACGATTGGATAGAGTACCGCGACATCGCGCGGAATGACGGTTGCAGTGCCGCCCTTGACCGCATCGACCTCACAGCGATCGCCCAGATAGTCCTGAAGCTCGGATTGGCGAAGCAGTTCGATGGTATCGACAGCCTGGCGGAGCGTCGCACTGCGTTGCGCGTCACTGGACTGGCCAGCTGACGCCAGCAAGCCACCGACCAGCCCGAGATAGACTGGCTGCAGCATGGTGCGGTAAGTCGAGCGGCCGCGTTCGTCTTCGATCGGCAGATCCTGACGAAGGCTTTCGATCTGTTGCACCGCACGCTGCCATGCCGCCAGCGAGGCTGCCGGCTGGCCGAGCTTGCCGTTGAGCCGAGCCAGCCGCCATTCGAGCCGGACCTCACGATCACCCACTGCACCGGCGGGCAGACCGGCTGACAGCGCGAGGGCGCGCCGGGACAGACGGATCGCTTCGTCATGGCGCTGCTGGTCTTCATAAAGCTGGGCCAACATGTCCAACGCCTGCACTTGCAATGTGGGATCCTTGGCTGCCGCGGCGGAGCGGCGTGCACCGTCAAGCGCCTGGTACGCGCGCGGTAAGCCGGCCTGACCTGCGGCGCTGTATTGTTCGCCCAGATTGATCTGCCAGCGGGTCCGGGCAGTCGAGTCAGGCAGCGCGGCAATGTCGCGAGCAAGCCGGTCGAGTTCGGCCAGCCTCGACGCCGGGCTGCCCAGTCGCGCCAGATTCAATCGCGCCGGATATTCGATCTGCGCGTCACCGCCCGCGAGTTGGAAGGCTTCTTGATAATGGCCGCGTGCTTGGTCGGGCTTGCCCCTGAGCATCTCGAGATTGCCCAAATCAAGCGCCAAACGGCCACGCTCAGGGCCAACCAGAAACGCATGCGCTTGCTGCAGCGAAGCCGCAGCTTCGTCGAGCCGGCGCGCCTGCAACAACGAGGCACCCAGCTCGCCGGTGGCCCTCATCTTGGCGGCTTCGGTCGGCGCCACCGTGCAGGCTCGCCGCAACTCACTGATCGACAGACTCAATTGACCCTGGCGCCGAAGCTGCAAGCCTCTCTCGAGGGCTCCGATGGCATTTATCGGCTCGGCCGCTGCGGCTCCGAGGGGCGCAACGGTGATTGCCAATAATCCGACGCCCAACCACAAAAGACAGCCGCGCAACAGTTGCGCCGCGCGGCGAACCGATCGCCTTCTCGGTGCACTCATCCTGCAACCGCCCGAACAGCCACCAAGGCCAATCTCCCTGTTGTGTCTTCTGCAAGCATGCGCCCCGACCCGGCACGCGCGGTCCGGCTCAACCCGGTCAAGGTGGAACCGATGACATGCATTCTGCGTTGCAATCGGCAATCAGGACAAGCGGCCATGCCCCAATCGTGGCCATTCGACGAAGACAAGGTCGGGACATCGTGCGAAAAAACCGACACCGCACAAGCGTGCACGGTGCTAAGTTCCTGACTGTTGCGACCGACGTTGCGCCCGATTCGACCCAGGACATGCTGCTTATGAACATTCTGACCCGCGCCCAGTGCGAACAATGCGATGCCGACGACAACCTGGCCTTCCTACGCGAGCAATTCGATCTCCCGTCGGGCACGATTTATCTCGACGGCAACTCGCTGGGCGCGATGCCGCGCTCGACCGCCGAACGCGTGCAACGCGTGATTGCCGATGAATGGGGCCGCGATCTGATCAAGAGCTGGAACACCGCCGGCTGGATCGATCTGCCACAACGCGTCGGCAACAAGATTGCGAAGCTGGTCGGCGCGGCCGACAACGAGTTGGTGGTGGCCGATTCGACATCGGTCAACCTGTTCAAGGTGCTCAGCGCGGCGATCGACATAACGCGCGCCGATTCACCTGGACGAAAGCTGATCGTTTCCGAGCGCAGCAATTTTCCGACCGATCTCTACATTGCCAGCAGTCTGGCGCGCCAGCACGGCTGCCATCTCTTGCTGGCCGAACCCGAGGACATCCCGGCGCTGCTGCAGGACCGCCCGGCCATCCTGATGCTGACGCAGGTCAACTACCGCACCGGCCGGCTTCACGACATGGCCGAGCTGACGGAACTGGCACACGACAACGGGGTGCTGACGGTCTGGGACCTGGCCCACAGTGCCGGCGCAATTGCAGTCGACCTGAACGGCTGCGATGCCGATTTTGCCGTCGGCTGCGGCTACAAATATCTGAATGGCGGGCCGGGTGCGCCAGCCTTCGTGTGGGCCAACGCGCGCCACGCCGAACGTACCTCACAACCGCTGGCGGGTTGGATGGGCCACGCGGCACCGTTCGAGTTCACGCCCGACTACCGACCCGCCGCCGGCATCGACCGCTACCTGTGCGGCACGCCACCACTGTTGTCGATGGCAGCACTCGAATGCGGCGTAGATACAGTGCTGGCCGCGCAGGCGCGTGGCGGCATGGCGGCGCTGCGCGACAAATCGATGCAACTGTGCGAGCTGTTCATCGCCCGTGTCGAGGCATGCTGTGCCGGCCATGGCCTGACGCTGAAATCGCCCCGCGATGCCACACTGCGTGGCAGCCAGGTCAGCTTCGCACACCACCACGCCTACCCGCTGATGCAGGCGCTGATCGCGCGCGGCGTGATCGGCGACTTCAGGGCACCCGACATCCTGCGCTTCGGCTTCACACCGTTGTATACCCGCTTCGTCGATGTCTGGGACGCCGTCGAGCAACTCGTAGACGTGCTGCACAGTGGCGAATGGCGTGAGCCGCGTTTCAGCCAGCGATCGGCGGTGACATGAGCACTTCACCACTACGTCCGGATCAAATCGTCGAGCAGGAAGGCGCACAGCTCGATTTCAGCAAGGACATGAGTTACTCCGACTACCTGCAGCTCGACAGCCTGCTGTCGGCGCAGAAGCCCCTATCGCCCGATCACAATGAGCTGTTGTTCATCATCCAGCACCAGACCAGCGAGTTGTGGATGAAGCTGATGCTGCACGAGCTGACCGCAGCCATGGCCTGTATTGTCAACGACGAGCTGGGTGCGGCTTTCAAGATGCTGGCACGGGTGAGCAAGGTCATGGAGCAACTGGTGCACGCCTGGGATGTGCTGGCCACCATGACGCCGCCCGAGTACAGCGCCATGCGCCCTTACCTGGGCCAAAGCAGCGGGTTTCAGAGTTTTCAGTA
>JBBRID010000187.1:0-7655 GCA_038221635.1 Burkholderiales bacterium | reverse complement strand
GCTGAAGCCGCTCTACGAAATGCCGTACTGTGGCTGGTGTTCGGTGGGAGCGCCTTCAGCGCTTTTGCGGCGGCAACCGTCAGACCGACACCTGCGCCCTGATCACTGGATCGTGTCAAATGCAGCATCCCGAAATCGTGGCCTGCTTCTCTCATCCAACGATCGTCGAATCCGCCGGCGGGTCTTCGCGCTCGACACGATTGCGCCCGGCCCGCTTGGCCTGGTAGAGGGCGACGTCGACGCGTGCCATCAAGGCGTCGACCGCTTCGCCGTCGCGCAGGCTGGCAACTCCGAAGCTGCCGGTTTGCCGAGCGACGGTTTCAAATGAATGTCCGGCGATTGCGGCACGCAGCTTGCCGGCCATGACGGCAGCACCTTCCAACTCGGTTTCGCGGCAGATCACCAGAAATTCTTCACCGCCCCATCGACCGACGACGTCAGCCTGGCGCGAGCCTTCTTTCAGCAGGCGTGCAACCGCGACCAGCACCTGATCGCCGACCTGGTGGCCATGAACGTCGTTGACCGTCTTGAAGTTGTCGAGGTCGAGCAGGATCACCGACATCTGGGTTGCGCCGAGTTCGCGGCGCGCGTGCTCGTCCCGCAGCACGCGGTCGAGACGAAGCCGGTTGTAGAGACCGGTCAACTGATCGGAGACCGACAGCACCTCGAGCTGTGCATTCTTGCCGACCAGCTGGGCCTGCGCGTCGCCATTGGCAAGCGCGATGGCGCCGTATGCACACAGCGTGCGAAAGATCGCTGCCTCGCGCTCGGAAAAGGCATCGGATCGGAGCGCGCTGATCGACATCACGCCCAGCAGGCGGCCAGCCACCAGCAGGGGCGAATGGATCTGGCTGCGCGGCGCTGCACCACCAGCGGTCGTTTGATGTGCCATTGCCGTCGACTGCGTCGTGATCTCGATTTTTTCTCGCGCGCAGCGCGCGGCCAGGGCGCTTGAGTCGTCGAGGCTGATCCGCTGCGGCGCCATTGCAGCGCCGGCCTCCTTGCCGAAAACCATGTCCAGCGCACGGCCGTCGGCGGCAACCCGATGGATGTTGAACGCAAGCACATCGAGCAAGGCATTCACATGGTGATCCAGCGCAGCGAAGATCGCCGACGGCTGCAGGTTGCGCGTGATTTCGCGCCCTACGCTGCCAAGCAGTTCCAGCGTCTCCAGCCGCTCCGCCTGAGCCAGCGCCAGTCGTCGTTGATGCTCGGCATCGGCGCGAGCCAGGTCGGTTTCGTGCGTGACCTGCATCGCGATCGACCGGTTGCGCGCCTCCTGACTGTGTGAGGTCTGGCGCGACTGTGCGGCACGCAAGCTGAATTCGTAGGCCCGCCGGAAGTCTCCGAGGCGGGCATATTCGCGTGCCGTCGCAGCCAGCAATTCAGCAGAAATCGTCAAGCCCTCGACGCCTGTGGCGAGCGCGAGGGCGCGCTGCAGATGATGAAGCGTGATGCTGGGCGCTTTGATCACGGCTGTTTGCGGGAGCTGATGCGCCGCATGGACATCGGCGATCACGCGCAGTGCCGCCACTTGCAGATTGGCAGCGTCGCTGCCGAAATGCAGCGCTGCTTCGGCCGCCGCCAGCGCCTGCAGCGGCTGGCCGAGGGCGAGCAGCGCTTGCGCCTGGACCCGCCGCGCGTGTGACTGAAGATCGACCTGTTGCAGCGCGTCGGCGCGTTCCCCCAGCGCCTGACCAGCTGTCAGTGCGTCCTGAAAGTTGCCGAGGGCCAGCTCGACCTCGCACAGCTGCCACAAGGCATAGGCGTGATTGCGCGACGCTGCCAGCGGCTTCAGCATCGCCAAGGCCTCACTCAACATGCTTCGCGAGGCGTCCAGCCGACCCAGCAGGCGCAGCGTGTGCGCCGTCTGCAGCAGCGCCACGCCCATTGATGCCGGCCAGCCTGTCTTGCGGGCCAGATCGAGTCCGCACTGCATCCATTCCAGGGCGCCGTGATAGTCGTTCAGGTGATTCAGGGTGTCGCCGGTATTGGTGGCGGCGATGATCGCGCGGCGCAACTGCCCGGTTTCGAGCGCCAAGGTGTAGGCCGCGGTGAAATGTCTGATCGCCGGCCCGAAATCACTGGCGTGGTGGGTGCAGACTGCCAGAAAGTCTTCGGCCCAGCAGCCTGCCGCGGGCGCGCGACCCGACTTGCCGCCCGCCAATTGCGATCGCCACCGTGTCTGCGCCTGCTCGCGGTCGCGGAACGCTGCGAAATACGCCTGGGCAGCCCGCGCGGTGTCGGCGCGAACCGGGTCGGCGGGAGAAGCGGCGCGTACCATCGCTTCGAGCTCGGAATCCTTGCCCGGCCAGTCGCCGCGATCGATTGCCAGCATGGCCATCAGCCAATGCGCATCGGCAACGCCAGCGTCGTCGCCCAGTTCGGCATAGATGCGCATCGCGGTGCGGGCTTGCTCCATTGACGCATCGAGCCGGGTCGAAAGCCAGAGCGCCTCGCCGCGTATCAGCAACAGGCGTGCGCCAAGCCGGCGTCGATCATCGTCGGGCAGGGGGCAAGAGGCCGCCGAAAGCAGGCGTTCTGCCTTGTCAGCCAGTTGCAACGAACGATGGCTGTCGCGCTGACGCAGTTGCCAGGCAAGTGCGACAAGCATCGGCGGCGCTGCAGCGCCCTCGGCCGAGGCCAGGTCCAAATCGATCTGCAGCTGGTTGACGGCCTCTTCGCTGGCGAAGAATTCCACCTCCGGTGTCATGGCCTGGATCTCGACATGATCCGAATCGGATCGGGCCGTATCAGTGGTCAACAATCCGGCAGTTCTCCCTTGACTGCGGACGATCCTGCCTGGAGCTTCATCAGCTCCGCTTCGGATCCCCACGCGACGCGGCGGTGAACCATCAGACGGCAACAGGCGCCTTGATCGCCGGATGGTGTTGGTAGCCCAGCATTTCGAAATCCTCGTATTCGTAATCGAACAGGGAATCGGGCTGGCGCTTGATATGCAGTGTCGGATACGGGTAGGGCTCGCGCGACAGTTGCAGCGTGATCTGCTCGCAGTGGTTGTCGTAGATGTGGCAATCGCCGCCGGTCCAGATGAAATCGCCCACGTCGAGGTCGCATTGCTGCGCGAGCATGTGGGTCAGCAAGGCGTAGCTCGCGATGTTGAACGGCACGCCGAGGAAAATGTCGGCACTGCGCTGATACAACTGGCAGCTCAACTTGCCGCGCCCGCCAGGCTCGGTGGCAGGGGCCACATAGAACTGGAAAAACGCATGGCACGGCATCAGCGCCATTTTCGACAGTTCGGCCACGTTCCAGGCACTGACGATGATGCGGCGCGAATCGGGGTTGGTCTTCAGCGTCTTGACGACCTCGGCAATCTGGTCGATGTGACCGCCGTCCGGTGTCGGCCAGCTGCGCCATTGCACTCCGTAGACCGGACCGAGATCGCCGTCGGGCGCAGCCCATTCGTTCCAGATGCTGACGCCACGATCCTGCAACCAGCGCGCGTTACCGTCGCCTCGCAGAAACCACAACAGCTCCAGGATGATCGACTTCAGATGCACCTTCTTGGTCGTCACCAGTGGAAAGCCGCTGGCCAGATCGAAGCGCATCTGATGGCCGAAAACGCTGGTCGTGCCGGTGCCGGTACGGTCGCCCTTGGCGACGCCATGACTCAGCACATGCCGCGCGAAGCGTTCGTACTGGTCGGAGCTGCCGTGCGTCGACCGCTCAGGTTCGGTCGATCCGGGCGGGCAAGTCTGATCCGCGAAAGAGGCCATCATCAAAAAAAAGGGGCAGTCAAGAACTGCCCCATTGTCTCAGCCCGCGGGCTGATTCGTCAGACGATCAACCGCGTTCTGCGATGTAGATCTCGACGCGGCGGTTTTTTGCCCGGCCGGCATCGGAGTTGTTGTCAGCGACCGGTTGATACGAGCCTTTGCCGTCGGTATAGATCCGTGACATCGAAACACCACGCGACGACAGATAGTCGCGCACGCTTTGTGCCCGGTCGACTGAAAGCGGGTTGTTGATGGCGTCGCTGCCGGTGCTGTCGGTATGGCCGACGATGTCGATCCGGGTTGCCGGGTCGTCACGCAGGCTGGCGGCAAACGGGTCGAGCACCGAGCGCATCTGCGGCTTGATCGCCGCGCTGTTGGTGTCGAAGCTGATCTCGTTAGGGATATTCAGTTTCAACTGGTTATCGGCGGTGCGGCTGACTTCGACGCCGGTGCCGCGTGTCGCCTGTTCCATCGCGACACGGCGATCTTCCTGGCGCTTGGACCAGATGTTGCCAATCACCGCGCCCAGCGCGCCACCGGCCACTGCCCCCGTTCCAGCCCGGCCACCCGTGGCTGATCCGATTGCCGCACCGGCCACCGCACCAATGCCGGCGCCGGTGGCGGTACCGCGCTGGCGCGGACTCATGTCGGCACAGCCTGCAAATGCAATCGCGCTGGCAGTCAAGGTGAACAAGGCTACGCGAGTCGGAATTTTGAGTGTATTCATGGGATGTACTCTTGGGGAGGTGGCGCTGAGCGGACGTTTGCCTCCGAACTCGGAGCGCCGCTGGAACTGATTTAGTCGTTGTGCAGTGTCAGCCGCCGAGGCCTGGGTGTCTGTCGGCCCGGGGCAAGCTGCAGCGTAGGAATGTTCCTATCCCTCGTCCCGCAATCCGCCTTCACTGAACTGCAGCGACGCGAGCCGGGCGTAGAGGCCACCAGCCGCACTCAGTTCGGCATGGCTGCCGGTTTCAACGATCTGCCCGGCTTCCATCACGACGATGCGATCGGCGCGTTGCACGGTCGACAGACGGTGTGCGATCACCAGCGTCGTGCGGTCTTTCATGGCCACCTCGAGCGCGGCCTGCACCATGCGCTCGCTCTCGGCGTCGAGCGCGCTGGTCGCCTCGTCGAGCAGCAGCAGCGGCGGGTTCTTCAGGATTGCACGGGCAATGCTGATGCGCTGGCGCTGACCACCCGACAGGCGCACGCCGCGTTCGCCGAGAAAGGTCTTGTAGCCATCGGGCAACGCGCTGATGAAGTCATGCGCATACGCAGCCCGAGCCGCTGCGATCACTTCTGCATCGCTGGCCTGCGGGCGGCCGTAGCGGATGTTTTCCATCGCGTCGGCCGAGAAGATCACGCTGTCTTGCGGGACGATGCCGATGCGTTGGCGCAGCGCGTGCAACGAAGCATCGCGGATCGGCACGCCGTCCACCATCACCGTGCCCTCTGCAACATCGTAGAAGCGCAGCAGCAACTGGAAAACCGTACTCTTGCCGGCGCCGCTCGGCCCGACCAGCGCCACCGTTTCGCCCGGCTGCACGTGCAGGCTGAAATCGTGCAGCGCAGGCTGCGTCGGCCGCGAGGGATAGCGGAAGCCGACGTGTTCGATCGTGACCGACGAGCCGCCCCGCGCATCCGGCAGCGCGCGGGCATTAACCCGCTCGGCAATCGCCGATCTGACCGACAGCAGTTCCATCAGCCGTTCGGTTGCGCCCGCCGCACGCAGCAGATCGCCGTAGACCTCGGCCAGCACCGCAACGCCGCTGACCAGGATGATCACGAAGACAACGGTCTGCCCGAGGTGTCCGGCACTGATGTCGCCCCGCACAACCGCCTGGGTGCCTTGATACAAACCCCACAACAAGGCGCCGAAGGTGGCCGTGATCACGAAGCCGACCAGCAACGAGCGCATCCGGGTGCGGCTGATTGCGGTGGCAAATGCGCTTTCGGTCGAGCGTTCGAAGCGACGCGCCTCGCGTTCCTCTTGCGTATAACTCTGCACCACCGGAATGGCGTTCAACACCTCCGATGCCATCGCGCTCGAATCGGCCACGCGGTCCTGGCTGGCGCGGCTGAGCTTGCGCACCCGCCGGCCGAAATACAGTGACGGCAGCACCACCAGGATCAGGATACCGAGCACCTGCGACATCACTACCGGGTTGGTGATGACGAGCATCAGCATCGCGCCGATCGCCATCACCAGGTTGCGCAGGCCCATGCTGAGGCTGGAGCCCACCACCGTCTGCACCAGCGTGGTGTCGGTGGTCAGCCGCGACAACACCTCGCCCGATTGCGTGGTCTCGAAAAACTCCGGACTTTGCGTCACCACGTGTGAATAGACTGCGTTGCGCAGGTCGGCAGTGATGCGCTCACCGAGCCAGCTGACCATGTAGAAGCGCGCCGCTGAAAACGTGCCCAACGCCGCACCCACCGCAAACAGCGCGAGGAAATGCCCGCGCATCGCCAGCAGCCGCTCGCCGGGATCAGCGCTGATGAATCCATCGTCGATCAATGATTTGAGCGCAATCGGGAAGATCAACGTGCTGACCGCCGCCATCACCAGGAACAGAACAGCCAGCGCGATGCGACCCCGATACGGACGCAGAAACGGCAACAAGCCGCTCAACGATCGCGCACTCTTGGCAGGGGCGCGAATACGCGTGCCGGCCGCTGCCTGACCGGCCTGATCCGTCGTGGCGGGACCAGCCGCCGCGTTCACCTGGGTTTCACTCAATGCGTTCGATGCGGTCGAGTACGGCACCGGTGCTGGCGCTCGATGCATTTTTCGCGAATTTGGCGAGCACGCCGCGCATGTAGCGGGGTGCCGGCGCTTTCCAGGCCTTGCGGCGCGTGGCGAGTTCTGCCTCGCTGACATCCAGATTCAGCGTGAGGGTGTGAGCGTCGATGGTGATCGAGTCACCTTCGTGCACCAGCGCAATCACGCCGCCGGCATACGCCTCGGGCGCCACATGGCCGACCACCATGCCCCAGGTACCGCCGGAGAAGCGGCCATCGGTGATCAGCCCGACCGATTCGCCCAGCCCCTGGCCGATCAGCGCACCGGTAGGCGCCAACATCTCCGGCATGCCGGGTCCACCTTTCGGGCCCAGGTAACGCAGCACCATCACGTCGCCCGCCTTGATCTTGCGGTCCATGATCGCGGCCAATGCCGATTGCTCGTCGTCGAAAACCCGCGCCGGGCCGGTGATGACCGGATTCTTCAATCCAGTGATCTTGGCCACGCAACCCTCGGGCGCCAGATTGCCCTTCAGGATCGCCAGATGCCCCTGTTCGTACATCGGCTTGTCGATCGGCCGGATCACGTTCTGATCGGCGCGAGGCACGTCGGGGATCTCGGCCAGGGTCTCGGCGATCGTCTTGCCGGTGATCGTCATGCAGTCGCCGTGCAGCAGGCCGGCCTTCAGCAGGATCTTCATGACCTGCGGTATTCCGCCGGCCTTGTGCAGGTCGACAGCGAGAAAGTTGCCTGACGGCTTCAGGTCGCACAGGACCGGCACCTTGCCGCGGACGCGCTCGAAGTCATCGATCGTCCACTCGACTCCCGCCGTGTGGGCGATCGCAAGAAAGTGCAGCACCGCGTTGGTCGATCCCCCGGTTGCCATGATCACCGCGACGGCGTTCTCGATCGACTTGCGCGTCACGATGTCGCGCGGCTTCCGATCGGCCTTGACCGCATCGACGAGCACGCGTGCGGCTGCTTTTGCGGCAGTGGCGATCTCGTCGTGAGGGTTGGCCATCGTGGAGGAGTAGGGCAGGCTCATGCCGAGCGCCTCGAACGCCGAACTCATGGTGTTCGCGGTGTACATGCCGCCGCAGGACCCACTGCCCGGAATGGCGCGTCGCTCGACTTCGCGGAAATCGGTCTCGTCCATGCGGCCGGACGTGAAT
>JBBRID010000186.1:0-7677 GCA_038221635.1 Burkholderiales bacterium | reverse complement strand
CCGACAAGGGCACGATTCGCGCCGACTTCGCCGACAGCATCGATGCCAATGCCGTTCACGGCTCCGACGCTGCCGAGACCGCGGCCGTCGAAATCGGTTTCTTCTTCCCGGCGATGAACGTCTACAGCCGTTGAATTGGCTGTTGCACGTTCATCAACCGTCGAGACTTTTGCAAAGGCTGAGACCCGCGCTGGCATGAACGCCGTCAACCTGCTCGACTTCGACCTCGAAGGGCTCGCGCAATGGTGCGCGGGACTGGGAGAGAAGCGTTTTCGGGCAACCCAGCTGTTTCGCTGGATTCATCAGCGCGGTGCGACCGACTTCGCGCAGATGACCGACTTGGCCAAGTCGCTGCGCGACAAACTGGCGGATACGGCCTGCATTCGACCGCTCGAGATTGCCAGCGAGCAAGCCTCGACCGACGGCACGATCAAGTGGCTGTTCTCGGTGGGCAACGGCGACGCGATCGAAACCGTCTTCATCCCCGAAGAAGATCGCGCCACCCTGTGCATCTCATCGCAGGCGGGATGCGCGGTGGGCTGCCGGTTCTGTTCGACCGGCCATCAGGGTTTCAGCCGCAACCTGTCGACCGGCGAAATTTTGGCCCAGCTCTGGTTTGCCGAACATCATCTGCGCCGTCGCCTGAAGGTGCCGGAGGGCCAGCGCGTCATCAGCAACGTCGTGATGATGGGCATGGGCGAGCCGCTGCAGAACTATGCCGCGCTGCTGCCGGCGTTGCGGGCCATGCTCGATGATCACGGTTACGGCCTGTCGCGGCGGCGCGTGACGGTGTCGACGTCCGGTGTCGTGCCGATGATCGATCGCCTGCGCGAGGATTGTCCGATTGCGCTGGCGGTGTCCTTGCATGCGCCAACCGATTTGTTGCGCAACGACCTGGTGCCGCTGAACCGAAAATATCCGCTGGACGAACTGCTCGGTGCCTGTCAGCGTTATCTGGAACGAGCGCCGCGCGATTTCATCACCTTCGAATACTGCATGCTCGATGGCGTCAACGACAGCATCGAACATGCCCGGGCCTTGGTCGACATGGTAAGCGGCCGTGGTGCCGATGGACAGACCCTGCCGGTCGTTTCATGCAAGTTCAATCTGATTCCGTTAAATCCGTTTCCGGCGTCCGGCCTGCTGCGCTCTCCCGCCGATCGTGTACAGGCATTCGCACGCTGCCTGCAGGATGCCGGCGTCGTCACGACGGTGCGCAAGACGCGCGGTGACGACATCGATGCGGCCTGCGGCCAACTGGCAGGCGAGGTGCAGGACCGCACCCGGGTCAAGCAGCGCACGGCGCTGCGTGCGCCGATTCGTATCCAGCGCCGCATCGTCGATGCTGTCGCGCCAACCGAGCCGGGCCAGAGGCCGCTGCGATGAGGGTCGAGGTGCTCATTGCGCAAATCGTAATGGTGACATTGATGTCGGGCCTGCTGGCGGCATGTGCCGCGCCTGGTACCGGTGTGTCGAGCCCGAGAACCGCAACACCTGACCGGATCACCGCCTCGGACGAGCCGGAAAATACCCGCCGTGCGCGGGTCCGACTCGAGTTGGCCAGTGCTTATTTCGGGCGTGGCCAGGTCGTCATCGCACTCGATCAGGTCAAGCAGGCGATTGCGGCCGATCCGACGATGGGGCCCGCATTCAACCTGCGCGGTCTCATTTATTCCAACCTGGGCGACTTCGCGCTTGCCGAGGAGAGCTTCCGGCGTGCCTTGGCGCTCGATGCCGAGGACGCCGATGCGATGCAGAACTATGGCTGGCACCTGTGCCAGCAGGCGCGTTTCGCTGAAGCCGATGCCATGTTCGGGCGGGCACTCGAGGTGCCTCGTTATCGCGATACGCCACGCACGCTGATGACCCGCGGCATCTGCCAGGCCCGATCCGGCAACCTCGAACTGGCCGAGAGCACCTTGCAGCGGGCCTTCGAGCTTGAATCCGGAAATCCGGCGATTGCGGTCAATCTGTCCGAGGTGCTGTATCGGCGTGGTGCATTCGAACGCGCTCGATTCATCATGCGTCGTGTCAATAGCATGCCTGACGTCAGCAACGCGCAGACCTTGTGGCTGGCCGCGCGGATCGAGAATAAATTGGGCAATTCACAGGCCGCCCTGGCAATGGGCGCGCAATTGGCAGCGCGATTCCCTGAATCGCCGGAAGCCGGAACCTTCGAGCGGAGGCGGTTCGATGATTGAGGCGGACCGGATGACCGGTGGTGAATCAACGAGCGCAACGGCCGGCAAAGGTGGCGCCGGGCGCATGCTGCGCGAGGCGCGCGAGGCGCAGGGGCTGTCGATTGACATGTTGGCCACGTCGATGAAGGTCACGGTCCGCAAACTCGAACAGCTGGAGGCCGAGCGTTTCGACGAGCTGCCCGATGCAACATTTGCGCGTGCACTGGCCCAGACCATCTGCCGAACATTGAAGATCGATGCCGCTCCCGTGCTGGCCTTGTTGCCGCCGGCCTCCGGCCATCGCATCGAGCTCGTCAGCGAGGGCCTGAACGCGCCGTTCCGGGATCATCCCTCCCGCCTTGATCCGCTGGCCTGGATGGCGGTCCTCAAATCCTTGTGGGCTCCGGTGCTGGTGCTGTCGCTCGCCGCATTGTTGTACTTCCTGCCGAACGGGTTCATGCAATCGACTGTCTCGGTGGTCACCGAGGCGCTCGACTCGTTCAAATCCGAGCGTGCATCTGATCCTGCGAGCGCTGAGACCGCGGGCATGCCGCCTGGCGATGCAGGAGCGCCGCCCGTGCTGGGGCAGCAGGTGGAGGTGAGCCCGCCCGCGACTGGGGGCGGCAACGCCGCGGCTGCGGCCGCCGCGCCACCGGCCACGGTCGCTGCCCAATCGGCGGCGACGGCGCCGGCGCCGGGATCGGGTGCGCTCGAGTTGCGCGCACGTGCCGAATCGTGGATCGAGGTCAAGGATGGCCGCGACCGGGTGCTGTTGTCGCGCAGCCTGAAGCCGGATGAAACCGTGACGCTCGATGGGGTCATGCCGATGCGCGTCAAAATCGGCAATGCTGCGGTGACCGAGTTGCGTTATCGCGGCGAACTGATCGATCTGGCGCCGATGACCAATGAAAATATCGCAAGGGTGCAATTGAAGTGACTGCCAATCGACTGATCGATATTGCGCCGCCCCTCGACGCGTTCATCGAACCGGCGGCCCCCGCATCGAGAAACCGGCTGCAGGCGCAGGTGCGCTGGGGCAATCGGCTGGTAACCATCGGTGGTGACGCGCCGGTGCGCGTCCAGTCGATGACCAATACCGATACGGTCGATGTCATCGGAACCGCGATCCAGGTGAAGGAGTTGGCCGTTGCCGGCTCGGAGCTGGTGCGCATTACCGTCAACACGCCGGAGGCCGCCGCCGCCGTGCCGCATATCCGCGAGCAGCTGGACCGAATGGGCATCGACGTGCCGCTGGTTGGCGATTTCCACTACAACGGCCACCGCTTGCTGAGCGACTTTCCGGCCTGTGCGCAGGCCTTGTCCAAATACCGGATCAACCCGGGCAATGTCGGCAAGGGCGAGAAGGGCGATCGGCAATTTGCACAGATGGTCGAAATTGCCGCCCGCTACGACAAGGTGGTGCGCATCGGTGTCAATTGGGGCAGCCTCGACCAGGAACTGCTGGCCAGGATGATGGACGAGAACGGCCGGCTTGCCGAACCGTTCGACCCGAAACAGGTGATGTACCGCGCGATCGTCAGTTCAGCCATCGAATCGGCGCGTGACGCGCAGGCTATCGGTCTGCCTGCGAACCAGATCATCCTGTCCTGCAAGATGAGTGGCGTTCAGGATCTTGTGACCGTTTACCGCGCGCTGGCGCTGCGCTGCGACTATGCCTTGCACCTGGGCCTGACCGAGGCCGGGATGAGCACCAAGGGAACGGTCGCTTCGGCGGCGGCGCTCGCCTTGCTGTTGCAGGAAGGCATCGGCGACACCATCCGCGTATCGCTGACGCCGCAGCCCGGCGAGGCGCGCACCCAGGAGGTGGTGGTTGCGCTGGAAATCCTGCAATCGCTGGGTTTGCGGGCCTTCAATCCCAGCGTCACGGCGTGCCCGGGGTGCGGGCGTACCACCAGCACCACCTTCCAGGTACTGGCCAAGCAGATCGACGACTTCTTGCGTGCCCAGATGCCGATCTGGCGTGACAAGTATCCCGGCGTCGAGAATCTGAAGGTCGCGGTCATGGGCTGCATCGTCAACGGGCCGGGCGAGAGCAAACATGCAGACATCGGTATCAGCCTGCCCGGCACGGGTGAATCACCGGCCGCGCCGGTATTCATCGATGGCGAAAAGGCCTTGACGCTGCGGGGCGACAACATCGTGGGCGAATTCCACGACCTGGTCTCCGCCTACATCGACAAGCGCTTCGGCGACCCGCAAGGCCGGCCCGCCGAGACCACGGCCACCGAATCCGCCTGATTCGCCGTTTGGCGGGCCTTGCCTGCCTTCGTGGGCCGATGGCCTCGCTTTCGCAAACGAAACACAACTGATTGAAATGGCTGAAACCCTGAAAGCCGTCAAGGGCATGAGTGACATCCTGCCGCCCGAATCGGCGCGTTGGGAATGGCTCGAGCAACGGATCCGCAGCCTGATGGTTCGTTATGGCTACGTCAACGTGCGCACGCCGATCGTCGAGCCGACTGCGCTGTTCGTGCGTGGCCTCGGCGAGGTGACCGACATCGTCGAGAAGGAGATGTATTCGTTCGAGGATTCGATGAATGGCGACCGCCTGACCTTGCGACCCGAAAGTACCGCTGGCGTCGTGCGGGCGATGAACGAACACAATTTGCTGCGCGAAGGCGGTCGACGGCTCTATTACATCGGCCCGATGTTCCGCCACGAACGTCCACAGAAGGGCAGGTCGCGACAGTTCCACCAGTTCGGCGCCGAGGCGCTGGGCTATGCCGGTCCGGATGTCGACGCCGAGTTGATCCTGATGCTGCGCGCCTTGTGGCGCACGCTGGGCTTGCGCGAAGGTGACGATGTTCGGCTCGAGTTGAACAGCTTGGGGCAAGCCGGCGAACGTCTGGCTCATCGCGCGGCGCTGACCGACTTTTTCGAGTCGCACGCCGCGCAACTCGACGACGACTCGCGGCGCCGGTTGGCCAGCAACCCCTTGCGCATTCTCGACAGCAAGAATCAGGCAATGCAGGCGCTGATCGATGCGGCGCCTCGGTTGCCCGACTTCCTTGGTGCCGAGTCGCTGGCCCATTTCGATGCCGTTCGCGCGGTTCTCGATGCTGCTGGCCTGGCGTACCGTTTGATCCCGCGGCTGGTGCGCGGCATGGACTACTACAACCTGACCGTGTTCGAGTGGGTCACCGACCGGCTCGGCGCGCAGGGCACGGTCTGCGGCGGCGGTCGATACGATGGCCTGATCGAGCAACTCGGTGGCAAGCCGGCGCCTGCTGTCGGCTTCGGACTGGGCCTGGAGCGGCTGTTGCTGCTGCTCGAGGAACTTGACTTGGCGCCGCCAGCGGAGCCGCCAATGGTCTATGCTGTAGTCCCAGGGCCGAGCGGATTGCCGCAGGTCCTGACCACACTCGAGACCTTGCGTGAAAGCGGCATCTCGGTTTTGATGAATGCCGGCTTTGCTGGCATGAAGTCGCAGTTCAAACGTGCCGACGCCAGTGGCGCGCGCTTCGCGCTGATCTTTGGTGACGAAGAAATGGCGCGCGGCGAAGTCGCACTCAAGAACCTGCGTGACGCCACTGTCGCGCAGCGCAGCCTGCCACTCGCCGCCGTCGGCGACTGGGGCCACGAACTCCTCAACGCATAATCTCGCCTTCCCTGATCGCATCTCTCGCCATGGCAACGCAACTCGACCTCGAAGAACAAGAACAACTCGACCGGCTGAAGGCTTTCTGGAATCAATACGGCAATCTGATCACCTGGGCCTTGATTGCGGTGCTGGGGGCATTTGCTGCATGGAACGGCTGGAACTGGTGGCAGCGTGAGCAGGCGGTCAGCGCCGGCGGCATCTATGGTGAACTGGAAAAAGCAGTCGAAACCGGTGACGCGGCAACTTCTGGCAAGATTTTTGACGACTTGAAGTCGCGTTACCCAAGCACGACTTTCGCCGAGCAGGGTGGCCTGATGACCGCCAAGCTGCAATACGAAAAGGGTCAGCCCGAAGCGGCCCAGGCCACGCTGCGCTGGGTGGCGGCGGAGGCCGTCGAGGTCGAATACAAGACGCTGGCGCGATTCCGACTTGCCGGGTTGTTGTTCGACGCCAAGAAATACGACGAAGCCCTGAAAGAGCTGGACGCGGCCGATGCCAAGGGTTTCGAGTCACTGATTGCCGATCGTCGCGGTGACATTCTGGTTGCACAGGACAAACCCGACCTGGCCAAGGTCGCTTATCAGCAATCATGGAAGGCACTGGACAGCAAGCTGGGATATCGGCGCATTGTCGAGGCCAAGTTGGCAGCACTGGGCGCCGCCCCGGAGGGGGCGCAATGAATCGAACTTTCGCCAACCGTGCGAACCGGGCTTGCTCGATGACGATGCTCAAGAACTTCTCCAGCGCATGCCGAGTCGGGCCTGCGGCCTTGCTCGCCGCCGCCGTGTTGGCAGGCTGCGCCAGTGCCGACAAACCCAAACCAGGCCCGTTGGAGCCGATCACCAAACCGATCTCCACGCCAGTCGTGTGGCGGCAGAAGGTCGGAGAGATCCAGTTTCCGATGGCGGTTGCCGTCAATCCGGGAACCTTCACGGTCGCCAGTGCCGATGGCACCGTTGTCGCCCTGCAGTCCGAGACCGGTCGTGAGTTGTGGCGCGCGTCGGTTGGTGGCCGTCTGAGCGCTGGCGTCGGCAGCGACGGCCGCTATGCCGCCGTGGTGACGCGTGGCAACGAGTTGGTCGTCCTCGAGGCTGGCCGGCAAGTCTGGCGCAAGCAACTCGGCATCCGCGTCAATACCGAGCCGCTGGTGGCCGGTGAGCGCGTGTTCGTGCTCGGCAGTGACCGCAGTGTCCGTGCTTTTGATGCGGTCGATGGTCGTGAGCTGTGGAACGTCCGGCGTTCGGGTGATCCGTTGACGCTCGCACAACGCAGTGTGATCGGTGCCTACAAGGACACCCTGCTGGTCGGTCAGGGTCCGCGTCTGGCCGGCTTGAACCCGAACGATGGCTCGGTGCGCTGGGAAGTTGCCGTTGCCGCGCCGCGTGGCACCAACGAGATCGAGCGTCTGGCCGATCTGGTCGGGCCAGCCGTGCGCATCGGGGAGGTCGTCTGCGCGCGCTCGTTCCAGGCCGCGGTGAGCTGCATCAATGCAGAACGTGGTGCGCTGGTGTGGACCAAGAACCTGGGTGGCACCGATGGCCTCGCGGCTGACGAACAGCTGGTTGCCGCTGCAGATGCATCCGACCGTATCACCGGGTGGAAGGCTGCCACGGGTGAGGTTGCGTGGACGAGCGAGAAACTGCTGCATCGCCAACTCGGCACCCCCGTGGTGATGGGCGACACCGTGATCTTCGGCGACACCGCAGGCACCGTGCATTTCTTGTCGAAGGCCGACGGCGCTACCCAGGCTCGCGTGTCGACCGATGGCAGTGGCGTGGTCGGCGTGCCCGCTGTACTGGGCAAGATGGTTCTGGTGGTGACGCGCACCGGTGGTCTGTTCGCGTTTCGCGCCGACTGAAACCTGCGGTGAACTTG
>JBBRID010000185.1:0-7679 GCA_038221635.1 Burkholderiales bacterium | reverse complement strand
CTGGCCCAGCAGCGCAGCAGCCTGTCGAAGCGGCTGCGCGCGATGCGTTCGGAAATTGCTCAGTTCGACCGCGAAATGAAGGTCCAGCAGTCGCGCGCCGAGCTCGCCACCCGATCGGCTGATCGCATGCGCGACCTCGGTGCACAGGGCTTCTCATCGAAGATGCAAGTCCAGCAGCAGGAGGAAAACGAACTCGAGCAGCGTGGCCGGGTGCGCACGCTCGAGCGCCTGAAAGGCGAGCGCGAGCGTGAGCTGGCAGGACTGCAGGCGGAATACGACGACCTGCCGTTCAAGGTGCAGTCTCAGATCGCCAGCCTGAAACGCGGTGTCGCCGAGCTCGATCAGGACGCCGCCAACTCGGAGGCCCGCCGCAGCATCCTGATCGCGGCGCCGAGCGCAGGCACGATCAGCGCGCTGCAGGTCCACCCGGGCAGCAACGCCAGCACCACGACGCCGCTGCTCAGCATCTTGCCCACAGACTCCAAACTCGAGGCCCAGCTGTTCACGCCCAGCCGGTCGATAGGATTCGTGCGCACCGGCCAACAGGTGCTGCTGCGATACCAGGCATTTCCGTACCAGAAGTTCGGCCACCACAAGGGCACGATCAAATCGATTTCGATGACCGCGATCAGTCCGAACGAGCTGCCGCCACAGCTCGCGAGGCTGACCAGCCTGACGGCGAGCGGCGAGCCCCTGTACCGGATCACCGTAGAACTCGAAGAACAGGCGGTAAATGCCTACGGTGCGTCGCAGGCCTTGCATCCCGGCATGCAGCTCGAGTCGGACATCCTGCTCGAGCGTCGCAAGCTCTACGAGTGGATTCTCGAGCCCTTGTTTACCTTGACCGGGAAGCTCTGATCGATGAATTTTCTCGGCAACCTCAAGTTCGGCCTGCGCCAGCAGGTACCGATGGTCTTGCAGACCGAGGCAGCGGAATGCGGGCTCGCCTGCTTGGCGATGGTCGCTGCCTATCACCACGCTGGCGTCGACCTGGCAGAAATGCGACGCCGCTTCGGCGTATCGCTGAAGGGTTCGCGCCTGTCCGACCTGACCAAGGTAGCCGACCGACTCGATCTCGCTACCCGGCCGCTGCGCCTCGAGCTCGACGAGCTCGGACAATTGCAGACGCCGTGCATCCTGCACTGGGACCTGAACCATTTCGTCGTGCTGGTTGCCGTGCGCGGCAGCCACGTGATCGTCAACGATCCGGCACTCGGCCAGCGCCGACTGTCAATGCAACAGGTATCCAACCATTTTTCCGGGGTCGCACTCGAATTGTCGCCAACCCATCGCTTCAAGCCGCTGGCCGCTCCGCCGCGGCTGAAGCTCAGCGAAGTGGTTGGCCGTGTCATCGGCTTCAAGCGTTCGCTGGCGCAGCTTTTTGCGCTGGCACTGGCGATCGAGATGTTCGCGCTGCTGCAACCGTTCTTCCTGCAACTCGTTGTCGACAACGCGTTGGTCAGCGCCGATCGCGACCTTCTGCTGACGCTGGCTCTGGGCTTCGGGCTGCTGATGTTGGTGCAACTGTCGTTCACGACGATGCGCGGCTGGGTGCTGATGGTCTTGTCGGCGACGCTCAAACTGCAGGGCCGCAGCAACCTGTTCAGTCACCTGCAAACGCTGTCGGCTTCATTCTTCGAATCGCGGCAGCTCGGCGACATCGTGTCACGCTTTGGATCGATGGAGGTCATTCAGCAGGCATTGACGACTGACCTGATCGAGGCCCTGCTCGATGGCTTGATGGCCGGCATCACACTGGTCATCATGTTCGTGCTGAGTCCGAAGATCACGATGGTCGTGATCGCGGCGACGCTGATTTACGGCGCGATCCGCTGGGCTCTGTATACGCCGTTGCGCGACGCATCGATGGAAACCATCGTCTGGGCGGCACGGCGCGACACGCACTTCCTCGAAAGCGTGCGTGCGGTACGCACGATCAAGCTGCTCGGCGGCCAGGACGTGCGCCGTGCGCATTGGCTGAATCTGCTGGTCGAGACGATCAACCGCGATCTGACAACGCAGAAGCTGCGTCTGGGCTTTCGCGTCGCCAACGGCCTGCTGCAGGGAACGCTCACCATCATCGTTGTCTGGATGGCCGCACTGCTGGTGCTCGAGAACGTATTCTCGGTCGGCATGATGCTGGCGTTCATTGCTTACAAGAGCCAGTTCAGCGGCCGCATCAGCGCGTTGATCGACACCGGCGTCGACCTGCGAATGCTGCGCCTGCACAGCGAGCGGCTGGCCGACATCGTATTGACGCCGCCCGAGGAGAGCCGGGCACTGCGCGACCCGGCCGAAATTCAGCCGTCGATCAGCGTCGTCAAGCTGAGTTTCCGCTATGGCGAGGGCGACCCCTGGGTGCTGCGCGACATCGACATCGACATCGAAGCAGGCGAATCGGTCGCCATCGTCGGCCCGTCGGGGTGCGGCAAGACAACCTTGCTGAAAATCCTGAGCAGCTTGATACCACCAACGACCGGCGAAGTTCGCGTCGGCGGGGAACCGATGTCACATGTCGGCCTCGATGCCTATCGCAGCATCATCGGGGTGGTGCTGCAGGACGACCAGTTGCTCGCCGGATCGATCGCCGACAACATCTGTTTCTTCGCGCCGCAGCCGGATCGCGGCTTGATCGAGCAGTGCGCGCGGCTTGCCGCGATCCACGACGAGATCGTCGCGATGCCGATGGGCTACGAGTCACTGGTCGGCGACATGGGCTCGTCGGTCTCGGGCGGACAGAAGCAGCGCATCCTGCTGGCCCGCGCCTTGTACCGCAGGCCGAAGATCCTGTTGCTCGACGAGGCAACCAGCCACCTCGATGTGGCGCTCGAGAAGGCGGTCAACCGAGCCGTTGGCAACACCAAGATCACGCGCATCGTGGTGGCCCATCGGCCAGAAACGATCCGCTCGGCAAAGCGGGTGATCACGCTGCGCGATGGCAGGGTGTTCAGCGATATCCGGGTGGACCAAGGGGGTTCCGGCAATGGCAGCGAAGGCGATCCTGCGCTGCCATTGTCGGCAGATCCGCAACCCGCCGCGATCGAGCACCACCCGGGCGACGCCCGAGGCAGAGGTGAGGATGACGGCCAACCGCCAGGCTGGTCAGATACCGTCCCCTAACGCAGCGCCCGCTGCCAACCGCGGCGTACACGGTGGCCAGCGCCCGGAACCGCTTCAGCGCCCGGTTTGATCCGGCAGCTCGATCTTCACCTCGAGCACTTCCAGATCGTCCTGGCGCTCGACGCTGACCTTGATGTCGCTGGCACTGATCGAAACGTATTTCGAGATCACTGCGACCAGTTCACGTTGCAGCGCCGGCAGGTAGTCGGGCTGTCCGGCACGGTTGCCGCTGCGCTCGTGCGCAAGGATGATCTGCAGCCGTTCCTTGGCGACATTGGCCGACTTCTTTTTTTCACCGAGAAGAAATGAGAACAGGGACATCAGCTCATCTCCCACCGAACATGCGCTTGAAGAAACCGGTCTTCACCGGATCGGTAAAACGCATTGGTTTGGTCTCACCGAGGAAGCGTGCAACCACGTCCTTGTAGGCCTCGGATACATCGCTGCCCTCGTTGTGGATCGCGGGTACACCGTGGTTGGATGCCTGCAGCACGGTCTCCGACTCGGGGATGACGCCGATCAGCGGAATCCGCAAGATTTCCTGGATATCGGTGAGCGACAACATGTGTCCGTCCTCGACACGGCTCGGGTTGTAGCGCGTGATCAGCAGATGCTCCTTGATCGGCTCTTCGCGGTTGATCGCGCGCCGTGTCTTCGACGCCAGCATGCCGAGAATGCGGTCCGAATCACGAACGCTCGAGACCTCGGGATTGGTCACGACCAGCGCCTCGTCGGCAAAGTGCATGGCCAGCAAGGCACCCGACTCGATACCGGCCGGTGAGTCGCAGACGATGTATTCGAAGCCCATCTCGGCCAGATCGGCGAGGATTTTCTCGACGCCGTCCTTGGTCAATGCGTCCTTGTCGCGGGTTTGCGACGCCGGCAACACGAAGAGGTTGTCGACCTGCTTGTCCTTGATCAGTGTCTGGTTCAGATTGGCTTCACCGTTGATCACATTGATCAGGTCGTAAACCACGCGCCGCTCGCAGCCCATGATCAGGTCGAGATTGCGCAGACCGACATCGAAGTCGATCACCGCGGTTTTCGATCCGCGAAGCGCCAGTCCGGAGGCGAAACTGGCACTGGTGGTGGTCTTGCCAACCCCACCTTTGCCAGAGGTCACGACGATGATTCGGGCCATCTAGAAACGTCCTTTCGAATTGCGAATAGATTCGAGTCCGCGGGGCAACCAACGCCGCGCATCGCGCGTTCGGATCGGTGCCATGCTCGCGTCTCACGGTGATCAGATTTTCAAAGGCTCGATCACCAGCTTGTCGGCCCGCAGCAGGACCTGCGCCGCCTTGCCGCGGACCTCGTCCGGCAGCGGATTTTCGGCGGTGCGGTAAATGCCGGCGATCGAAATCAGTTCGGCCTCCAGGCAACTTGCATAAATGCGTGCGTCGGTATTGCCACGGGCGCCGGCGATCGCCTTGCCGCGCAATGGCGCGTAGACGTGAATGCTGCCGTCGGCGATCAGCTCGGCACCAAAATTGACCATCGCCAACACCACCAGATCGCCGCCCTTTGCATACACCTGCTGGCCCGAGCGCAAGGGCTTGTCGACGATCATCGCGGGCACCGGAGTCGGTACCTCCTTGACCACTTCCCTGACCACTTCCTTGACGACTTCGCGCACGACCTCGAGCTTCTGCTTCTTCGCCGCTGCGGCGTTGCGCGGCGAATCACTTGCTGCGCCGTCGTCGCTGGCCTCGGCCAGCCCGGCCTCCAACGCACTCGCGTGTTGTTCGGCACTGCCCCCACGCACTGCAACCGGGTTCATCCGGTAGGCACGCAACAGGTCGGCAAGCGCGGCGAAGTCGATCACCGGCTCGGTCACGTCGCGCACGGCAGCCAATTCGACCAGTACTGGATCGTGGCTGAAAAACTGCGGGGTATCGCCCAGGCGGCTCTGCAACTCACCGCGCAACTCGTCAAGGTCGGCGGTTTTCAGCACCAGCGCCACCAGCGGCAGGCTTGCACTCTTGAGGTCAAAGATCGGCGGGGCACTCCCCTTCGGGGCAAGGGCCATGGGGCGGTTCAGCGATGAAAAGATCGATTCTACGTGGCCGCTTTGAGCACCGACTCCTGGCCGCTTCCACCGTCAACCGATCAAGGCAGAACTTCGAGCAACTCCACCTCGAAATTCAGAGTGGCTCCAGGCGGAATCAGACCGCCGGCGGCGCCACGGTCGCCGTAGGCAATGGCCGCCGGGCAGGTCAACTTGGCCTTGCCGCCGGGCTTCATCTTCTGCACCCCTTCGGTCCAGCACGGGATGACACGGTTCAACGGAAACTCGGCCGGCTGGCCGCGACTGTAGGAACTGTCGAACTCCTTGCCGCCGTTGGCCAAGGTTCCGCGGTAGTGAACCTTGACCCGGTCGGTCGGCTTCGGACTTGTGCCGCTGCCGTCCTTGAGGCTCTCGTAGACCATCCCGCTGGCCGACGTGACCGGCGTAGCGGCATGAGCGGCGACCGCCAGGTAAAGGCTGCCGGCAAGGGCAAGGTGGCCGATCAGGCCCGATTTGACAAACGCAGCACGCGAAGATTTCATGAACGACTCGATGGGGTAAGGTTGCGGGCCGCGATCATGACCGATCCCCGCCCGCGTGCCAAGCCGGCCGGCGTTTGGTAAAGTGATCGGTAGAGTGCTTGCAGAACCCCGAAACCGCGCTGGAGTGTCTATCAAGCCCGATCCCGAGCCCCCCAACGCGATGGCGCCGCCCGACTCCATTTTCAACCTCGCAATCGAGCAGGAATATATCGCCCGGGCGCTGCGCAAAGGTGCGAGCGCCAGTCCGCCCGCCTCGATGCCGGGCCAGATACTGCAAAGTTATTGCGACTCGCTAACCTCGCTGGCCCCGCGCATTGCGCTGGCCTGGATCTGGTTCGGCGAACCCGATTCAATGCTCGTATCGCCACAGATCTATTCAGGCAGGGCGTCGGCCTACGCCCGAAATCTGAAGATCGACCGCAACTGGCTGACCGCCAAGGGCCCGGTCTTTCGCGCCATCGACGGGCGCCGCTCGGAAATCTTCAGCATCTCGCCCTGGTCGGTCTGGAAGCCCTGGCGCCAGGTCGCACGCGACCATGGCATCTGCAGCGTGATCGCGCTGCAACTGGCGTCGAGCATCGACCAGCGACGCGGCTTGCTGGTGATGTATTCCGATACCGATCAGTATTTCGATTTTCTCGGCGAGCAGGTTTTCCACTCGATGGCCGATCTGTTCAGCGTCGTGTTGTCGAAAGAAGCCCCGCACACCTGAACAATCGACCAGCTTCGGGGCTCACACTGGAGTCGGGCTGGTATCGATGAAACTCTGGCGGGCGAACAACTTGGTCGAAAGCTTGGCCAGATTCGCATGGTCGCAACGCCAATCGATCTGCGGAAACCGGAAATCGAGGTAACCGAGCGCACAGCCGACCGCGATATCGGCCAGTGACATGTGGATGCCGGTGCACCAGGGTTTGGCCGCCAGCCCGCGTGACATCGCAGCCACCGCCGCATCGACGCGACTGAGTTGGCGGTCGATCCAGGCCTGACTGCGTTCGCCTTCCTGGCGGCCGTTCCAGGTCTTTTCCAGCCGCGCGAGGATCGCTGCATCCAGCACGCCATCGGCCAGTGCTTCCCAGGTTCGAACCTCCGCACGCTCGCGGCCGCGCTCGGGCATCAGTCTGCCCACTGGCGACAAGGTATCGATGTATTCGACGATGACCCGCGAATCGAACAGGGCATCGCTGCCTTCCATCACGAGGCAAGGCACCTTGCCCAGGGGATTGGATCCGAGAATGGCGTCGCTGCCCCAAACGTCTTCGAGTACCAACTCGAAATCGAGCTTTTTCTCCGCCATCACGATACGCACCTTGCGCACGTATGGACTGGTGAGCGAACCAATCAGTTTCATGAGGTAGACCCGGTATTGCCAGTGGCGCTCGATTCTACGGGCGGCAGTGCGGCGTCAATGCGACAGTGTCCAATCGACGGCACCCGGCCGGCCGGGCAGATCGAGACTGGCGCTGGCCGCAGGGGTACGGGCAATGACGCGTCCGGCGCGCATCACCCACAGCCGGGCAGCTCGCAGGCGAATCGCCTCGATGGCATCGCGCGCCTGCAGCAACACCAGATCTGCTGGTGCACCGGGTGCGATCCGCCGATTCTCCAGACCCATCACGGCCGCCGCATTGCAGGTAACGGCATCGAAACAGCTGCCCATCTGCGTCTGTGAGGTCATTTGCGCGACGTGCAGGCCCATGTGCGCCACCTCGAGCATGTCGGCGCTGCCCAGCGAATACCACGGGTCCATCACGCAATCGTGGCCGAAGGCGACGTTGACCCCGGCGGCCATCAGCTCGGGCACGCGGGTCATGCCGCGCCGCTTGGGATAACTGTCATGGCGCCCCTGCAACGTGATGTTGATCAGCGGGTTGGCCACCACATGCACACCGGCCTCGGCAATCAACGTCAGCAGCTTGGACACATAGTAGTTGTCCATGCTGTGCATCGACGTGAAATGCGACGCCGTGACCCGAGCCTGCAGGCCGAGCCGTTGCGTCTGGAAAGCC
>JBBRID010000184.1:0-7693 GCA_038221635.1 Burkholderiales bacterium | reverse complement strand
ACCAGGCCTGCGAGCTCGCGTTGATAGATTCGGTACCGCTCGCGGTTGCGCTGCACCTGATCTGGCAGGTCATCAAGCCCTGCCAGAGCCATCGCAGCGTGGATTTCGTTGAGCTTGGCATTGATCCCCAGTTCCTCGACGTTGTCCTGGCCCTGAAAGCCGAAGCCGCGGAGCTTGCGCAGTCGGGTCGCGAGCTGTTCGTCGTTGGTCGTCACGTAGCCGCCTTCGAAACCGTTGACCAGTTTGCTCGCATGCAGGGAGAAACATTCGGCCCGTCCGAAGCTGCCGACCTTGCGACCGCCACCGACGGTTTCGTAGACGGATTCGACCGAGTCGAACATCAGCGGGATGGCGCTGTCTGCGGACAAGGCTTCGAGCCCCTGTGCGTCGCAACAATTGACGATCGGATGGACCGCCAACAGCAGTGCCGTATCGTTCCCGATGCATCTGGCGGCCTCTTTCGTGCCAATTGCGAGGGTGGACGGATTGACTTCGCTGAAGCAAGGCTTCAGGCCGGCCCAGGCGACCACGTCGGCCAGTCGACGGTAGGTCAGTGATGGCATGACAACCTCACTGCGCCCCGCCAGCGCCAGGCACTTGATCGTCAAGACCAGCGCCCAGAAGCCGTTCGCCATCGCGATGGCATGGCGAGTGTGATGAAGTTCGGCCAACCGTTGTTCCAGATCCCGGACCAGCTGCCCATCGTTGGTGTAGCGGTGTGCCTCGTGGAAGACTCGGGAATAGGCGAGAAAGCGCTCGACGTCCGGCTTGACCAAGTTGGATGTCGAGACCGGGGTTGTGAAGAGAGGAGAACCTCCAAATGCAGCCAACTCGGCGACTGCCGACTTGGCGACTGGGTCGGGCAGGTTGAGCGCAGGCGCTGCGATCAGCACATGATCAACGTTCGAGGATGACGTCGAAGCGGTAGTGCGCAGCATAGAACTCTCCGGGCATTTGGTGGAATCGGATTCGCCAACCACAGCGCGCGGCAAGCTCGCGCCAGTCGTCGGCGCTGCGCCAGATGCCGATGGGTGCCGTCGCCCGCTCCAGCTCGGCCAGATAGTCCTTGCCTTGCGGGTAGAAGCGATCCGCGCGTTGCCGGTCGGGCAGGTTGCCGATGTATACGCGCTCGATGTTGATGAAGCGCTGGTGCAGTGCAGTCAATACCCGTTCGGCATCGTCGGCCGGAAAATAGCTGAAACTGCCGTAGCACAGCGCCTTGGTGAAGCGTTGCGGGTTGGCTTCGGCTTGCACGTAGCTGTTGGCGTCCATGCAGACGAAGTCGAATGCGGGAGGTTCGGCGAAGTGCTCGAACGCGGTGGCTATCAGTTGGCTGTCGATGTCACTGCCGAACAGCGAGCTGCATGAGTCGAACAGGTACTGGGACAGCGCGCCATTGCCACATGCGATGTCGCAGACGACGTCTTCGGGACTCAGCTGCAATCCGTCGAAGATGGCATCGACGATCAGATTGATCTGCAACTCCGACACCGCAACACCATTGACGGTGCGCTTGATCTGACGCCAAAAATCGGCCGCAACCGGCGGGCGCAATCGGCGCATTGAGCTGGGACGGAATGCGAGGTCAGCGTGCATGGTGTTGTCTGGATCTGGAGAATTCAATGCGTCGGAAAGCGGCTCTGATCAGGCCGTAGCGGCCAGGACCAGCTTGCGGCTTTCGATCGTGATGTAGGCCAGCGACAAGGCCTCTTCGAACTCGCCGCTCAGATATCTTTCTCCATTGCCCGGCCCCTGCAGTGCCATGAACGCACCGAGTTCGGGGTATTGGCCCACTTGCTGACCATACAGGGCTTGCAACGCGGGCGCCGTCTTGCGGTAGACCGCTTCGTCCAGATGTCCGGCATCGACCGACCATCTGCGCAGCAGCTCCCATTCGAAATAGCCGGCCGACAGTCCCGGAGATGCCTTGCCAGACGCCTGACCATCATGCTGGCGAAAGGCCGAACCAAAATAGCCAACTGCCACCACGCGTTGCGCGCTGGCGAAGAAGTTCGTGTAGAGCGTGACGTCGGTCAGGAATCGCATCCGGCGGCCGTCGAGCGAAAAAGGCTCATCCATGCCGCGCAGCGTGCCAGTATGCAGAAGGATGTTGGTCGGCTCTCCGATCAGATTGACGCACGCGCCCAGCAGTCGCTCGAAGAACTGGGCGCGATCGATCATGACGACGCTGCCCGACGGCACGCTGCTCGGCGACGCCAGCTTGCAGCCGTTGCGGTCGACGAAGTGCCGGCCGTGAAAGGCCATCTGCGCGTTGTTCTCGCGTGCGGCCTTCAGCAGCAGCTCGACCGAACGGGGCAGCAGGAAATCGTCGTCGAACAGGAACTTGACGTATTCGCCCTTGGCTTGCTGCAGCAGGTGATTGCGGTTGCCCCCAGGCTCACCGCGGCGTGGGTTGCGGAAATAGCTGATGCGCGGATCGTCCCATTTCGACATTACCGATGCGATCTCTTCACCGGGCGAGTCGTCACTGACCAATAGCTCGAAATCGCCGTGGCTCTGCGCGAGTGCGCTGGCGACTGCGACGTCCAGCCAATCCGGACGGAAGGCCGGAATCAGTATCGAGACGGCCGGGTTGCTCATTTAGAGAACGCGAAGAACGGCTCGCGCGCATTGCAACCAAAGGCCTTGGCATCCATGTCGCCGAGGACCATGGAATGGGCGAGCAACTCACCTTGAAATCCGGCGTCGTGAAAATAGTCGACGATATCCGCACCGAACAGACGAACGTGGTCTTCCTGCCCAAAAAACAGCTTGGCAAAGCCGGGCGAAACCGGCCGGTTTAGTTCCATCGTTTTCATCAGGACCGGCGCGTAGGGCGTTTGCGCGATCAGCAGGCCGCCGGGGACCAGGCAGCGATGGAATTCAGCCAGCGCCTGCGCCGGGCTCGCCACGTGTTCGAGCACGTGGTTGCAGATGATCAGATCGAAACTGCCATCGTCGAATGGCAGCGATTCGACATTGAGCGGCAGATGATCGGCGCGGCGAGGGTGCAGGTCACCCCGGATATACGCAGGCGGCCGAAGCGCCTGGATCAGCGCCTCCAGATGCGTCTCGGGGGCGATGTGCAGTACCTGGGCCGATGGCAGGCGCTGGAGCAGGCCGATCGCGCGCATGTAGTGCCACAGGTGACGATCGCGGTCGGTGCTTCCGCAATGAGGGCATTGGTAGACCGACAGGTCGGAACCAACCGGGTCGAGCAGCTTCATGAATTCGCTGCGCATAGCCGTCTGCGGATGGGGTGACCAGCGGCTCACGGCTGCTCCACAGATCGAGCATTCAGGGGCTGCGGGGACGGCTTGCTCGATGGAACTTCGTGCCGTAACGCTCGCTTCCGGCGTCACCCGCGGAGCGGGCCGCGCGATTTCGGCTTGCCGGTGCGATGCAGTCGGCTGGCAGTCGAGGGGTCGCGGCAGCCGCTGCACGAAATTGGCATCGATCGTGCCGCTCAGCGTGGGGATCGGCCCGAAGGCTGGAAACTTTTCGAGCAGGCGCGCCGCTGAGGCTTGCAGGCTTGTCGATGCCTGCTTACCGCCGGCGGCCCGGTTCAGCAGCGGCATGCGGGCGATGCGCGGGAACACCTGGTGTTCGCAGATGGCCGCCAGGCACAGATCGGTCGCCCACAGGTCCCAGCCCATGGCCGGATCGATGCGGTGCGCTGATCGGCGTGAGATCACCAGTGCCAACTCGTCGATCGATACGGCAGTCTGGCAGGCCGGATGGTCCTCGCGGTGCAACTGCTCGATCACGAACCCGGCCGGTGCGAAGGATTGGCTCGACACATCGACGCCGATGCCGATGAATCCGATCAGCGTGCCTTCCTGGTCGGTCTTTGCGATTTCAGCGAGCAGGGCGTTGAGTTGATGGCCGAAGCCGGCCGGGAAGTAGGTGTTCTGATGACACAACAGGATCCAATCCGATTCGGTCGTGTCGAGCTTGACGGCCTTCGCGAAGGCATGCGCGGCCGATGTCGGGTCGGCCGCCATCACGACCTGGGCGCGAACCTCGGCGAGACCCGGAGAGATGACAGCAGCGGGGGGCCGATCGAACGAAATCGGACTTGCAACGATCACCGAGAATCGTGCCGTCCCAGCGCCGTGTGCCGCTGCGGGATCGGTAGCGAATATTCTGGTTGCCTGGATCAATCGCACGCTTGCGCCATCGGCTAACTCCCGCCCCTGTGCATCGGGCACCAACAGATCTGGCATCCAGCCGCTGTCTGCCAGCATCGCAAATGTCTGATCGATGGATTGGGTCGAGCCAGCCTCGCAGATGAACAGCTGGGCATCGGGTGCGCAGCGCGCGGCCAGGATCTGCAGCACGTGTCCTGGGTCGCCGATGCCGTCGAGGCCATCGGCAAATACCAGCAAATCACAGCCCTCGGCGACTTCGGACAGCCCGGTGCCAGCCGCAGCCTTGTCACATGACAGCGGCCGGTGGCTGCGCTGGTAGGCAACCAGGGCGGCGTCGGATACATCCCCGACGAACAACACTCGGGCGGCCTTCGGCAATCGCGCCAGCAGCTCTGCATGCAGCGGCTGCAGGCGTTTCGCCGCGGTTGGGTCAGGCGCCGGGGAAGGAGCGCCAGCACGGCGCGCGCCAGCCTGCATCACGTTGAAGGTCTGATACGGCACCGTGGGAGGCGTGAGGTTCATGCCGCGATGATGCTCGGCGTTGGCCGCAGGCGAAACCCGGAGAACGGGTTCGAAAACCCGGCAATTCGGCAATTCCTGATCATGGCGCGCGGTCGGTTCGAACCGGGCACGGCTCGATAGCAACGGCCTCAGGCCGCCCTCAGGTGCTTTCGGGATCCCGTGGTGGGACTGACACCGTCATCCGCAAGCGGTAGCACGTCTTCATCGATACCGCCGAAATCCGCTCTATTGGCACGCGCCACGGTTCGTTCGTGCGGCGTCGTCTGGATCTTTCGCAGTCGTACCCGCATGAAGGCTGCCTGCTCCTTGCAGCACTGTGACCGTTGCAGATCCAACCAACTTGAAGAGACCATATCGAACCGGTGCTCGAACCAGCCCAGCTGCCAGAACGCTTCGGTGAAACAGGACCACGAGTTTTCGTTCATGGCGCGCCGATGGCGCGGGTCCTGCCATGCGGTCAAGGCCTTCTCATAGGGAACCTCGACTTCGATCTCGCCGCCGGTGTTCAGCAGCAACAGTGCATTGCTCATCAAAGTTCCGACGTCGGAAATCCGCGGCAGCAGATCCTTGGCACGCATCATGCTGAGCTGCCCTGCATCGAGACGGACGCGTCCGCCGCTGCGGCCTGTCGCTTCGATCGGGAGCTGCAGCGGCTGACCCAAATCGAGGATCAGATCAGGCTCGGAATCGGCTGCTGCGTCGACATTGAACCAACCCGGCTCATAGCCACGGCCGGCGGTGAGCATCAAGTGCGTCGGATGATCGGGCGAAGGGTTTCGGCGGGTGATGTGCCGCTTGTGCACGCCGATTGAGAATGCCAGCAGCTCGGCGTAGGCATCGATCGGGTCGTTGCGACGGAAGGAATCGAGCTGCTTGCGGGCGGCGTCGAAATAGGCTGTCTTGGAGAAGTGGTCGGTAAAGAAGCTTTCCAGGCTCGTGTCGTCGAACCAGCTTACGACACCTTCGAACTCCGATGCAGGGCGGGTTCTTGGCTGACGCTCCGAGACGAGTGGTGTTCCCAGCGACAGGCAATGCGCGGCCCTCACCTGCTCGAACCGGCTGCTTTCGTAGAAGTGGCAGTTCAGGACGGCCTTGGCCTGTCGAATGAATTCATCGCGCTCCGGCCCGTAGATCGGATGGTCGAAGACCGAGACCGTGACCCCGCAGGCCTCGATCTTTTCGATCAGACTTTTGCGTCGAACGTTGATGCTGCCGAAGAACAGCAGATCGATCGGTCGTTCCTCGAGGGGCGTGCCGCTAGCGGTGTCAAGGTAGGGAGCGTAGGCCATCGATACTACCGGAACGGCCTTCGGTACATTGCTGTAGCTACCGACATTGGCGAGGTCGTAGTCGACCACCGGGTTGTTGCGCAACAGGTTCAGATAGGCTAGCCGTACCTCTGCACCCCCGTTGCCGAGCTGCTCCAGGTTGAAAAAGACGCAGCTGTGGCGCACCAACAGGTCTTCCGGAAACCCCAGGTGCGCACCGAAGACGATGTTGACGGCGTCTTCGCGCAGCCGGTTCTTGCCCAGGCTCACCTGGGCACCCAGGCGCCGTAGTTGATGACGGAGCAGCCGTGCAGGATCGAGAAATCCCTGCGAATGCACATAGCCCGCAGGCTGCATCACGACGAGGTGGACGGGTGGCGTGGATGACAACGGCGACTTTCGTCCGAGGCGAAGGCCCGCGGTTGGCGCAATGCTAGCTAGCGGCGCGCCGCGGCGTCGTCCGAAAAGCGCCTGCATCGCGAGGTAATTCTTTCTCGACGGCCACCCCGGGGCCAACTCAGCGAACCCTACGAAAAGACTGTGGGTAGGAGTTTGCCTGACAAGCGCAATGGAAGAACATGGACTCAAGCCACAGAGATGACCTGATGTTGCGGTTGATTTCGTGTCTTCACAATCCGTTTCACGTTGAGACGAACACAAACAACCGACCGCCCGAACCCGACCCGATCCCCAGCAAGCCAGCCCCAGGACCCAGCCATGAACACCGACCAGATCCTCACCGAAATCCGCGAAGCCAATCTGTCCTACCTGATGTTGGCGCAAAGCCTCATCCGCAGCGATCGTGATCAGGCCCTGTTCCGTTTGGGCATCAGTGAAGAAAGTGCGACGATGCTCGCATTGCTGAGCCCGTCCCAGATGATGAAGATCTCCTCGGGCAGCACCTTGTTGTGCCGCTTCCGGATGGACGACGACCTGGTGTGGGGTCTGTTGACCAACCATGGCAAGGGCGGTGCCGCCAACGAAACCACCAGCCGCCTGCATGCCAGCATCCTGATGGCCGGGCGCCATCGCGAAGCTGCCTGAGCCAAGCCCTGAACTGCGGAGAATCACCATGCGCGTCAAGAGCATTCTTACCGAGGCCCGACAGATCGAGCGTGCGGTCACGCTGATCAACCTGGGCGCTCGCCTGCAGGTGCTCGAGTCGGAAACCGATCTCTCGTACGAGCGCCTGCTGCGCCTGTACAAGGAAGTGGCCGGCAAGTCGCCGAGCAAGGGCCAACTTCCATTCTCGACCGACTGGTTCATGACATGGCAGCCGAATATCCACGCGAGTCTGTTCCTGAACATCCACGAGTATCTGAACAAGGTCTCCGAACTCGATGAAATCGATGCGGTGATCAAAGCGTATCAGCTGTATCAGGAGCAGACGACCGCCCAAGGCCTGGAAGCGTTGTTGTCGGTCACACGGGCCTGGCGTCTGGTCAAGTTCGTCGACAACGGCATGTTGACGATGACGTCGTGCTCCAAATGCGGCGGCCATTTCGTGACCCATCCGCATGAAATCGCCAAACATTACGTCTGTGGCCTGTGCAGCCCGCCGGCGCGCGCCGGCAAGGGCAAGGCCGCTGGCGGCATCAAGATGCATTGAAAGAATTCTTCAATCAGTGCTCAAGTCGGCTTCGGAAGTGCCGATAGATACAGAGTGGTAACTGGTTCCGGGCGCTTGCGATGCCGTCCGGGGGCAGGGTTTGGCGGGTTGTTGCTTGGGGCCCGTCACTGGAGTGTTTTCAT